>NZ_JBTNDK010000010.1:0-153498 GCF_054511035.1 Pseudarthrobacter sp. MDT1-22
ATCTGGACCTTCGCCTTGATCCACTCCGGCTTCCGCTCCACAGGTACTGCAGAGTTGCGCTGCTCAACGCGCAGCAGCTTCCGGCCTTCTGGTGCCAGTGTCACAGGAGTGCTCCCTCAGGGCTTGAAACGAGTGCTTCTTCGTGCTTGCGAAATTCTTCCACGAACCGGTCCGCGATATCGCTCGGGGCTATGTTCCTGCCGGTTTCGATGGACATTGTGGTGACGCTGGCGTCGGTGATGCCACAGGCGATGATCTGGGCATAAGGCGCCAGATCATTGTTGCAGTTAATGGCGACGCCGTGCATTGTGGCCCCGTCCAGGACGCGGATGCCGATTGCTGCAATCTTCCGGTCCGGGCCCTTGCTGTCAGCCGTGATCCACACGCCGGCGCGTCCCTTGATGCGCTCTGCGTTGATGCCATAGTCAGCCATAACCGCGATCATGACGGCTTCGAGCCGTTCAACGTAGTCTCGGATGCCGGACCGGTTCTTCAGCTTGAGGATCGGATACGCGATCAGCTGGCCGGGGCCATGCCAGGTCAGCTTTCCGCCGCGGTCCACCGCAACGACGGGCGTACCGTCCAACGGGCGTTCGTGCTCTTCCGTGAGCTTGCCCGCTGTATAGACGGCGGCATGTTCAAGGATGAGGACAGTGTTGGGCGCTTCGGCTGTGACGACCTTGCTGTGGATCCCGCGCTGCAGATCCCAGCCGCGCGTGTAGTCAACGAAGTCCGGGGCGAGACCCACCTGTGAAAACTCAAGAGTCATGCCGTCAAGCTTAGACCCCGATCCGTGAGGGGTCCGGTTATAGTGTCGGACCTCTCATATCTCTGACGGATCCAGCGATGCCCATGGCCTGTGGATAACTTCTGCAGGCATTCCCGGATTCCGCTAGACATAAGTCATGGATGATTTCACTGCCCCGGTGGTTCCCGGCTTCCTGGTGGGCCGCGTGTTGGGCCGCGGCGGAAGTTCAACGGTGTGGCTGGTTACCGAAGCAAGGTCCGGCCGCGAGTTTGCGCTGAAATGCCTCGGTGCAGGGCACGGCGGTGCGACCGGTCCCGGCGAAGGCAGGGAAAGCGGGGCCGACGCCGAGGAGGCCATCCGCCGTGAAATCCGCATTCTTTCTGTCCTTGACCACCAGCACCTCATCAAAGCCCACGACGCCCTCCGTCTTCGCGAGCCGGCCGGATCAGCAGTTACGGCCGTAGGGACAATAGGGCTGCTGCTGGATTACGCGCCCGGCGGTTCCCTCGGAGAGCTGGTCGGAAGCAGGGCCAAGCTCACCATCGGGGAGACGGTCACCGTGCTCACCCCTATTGCCCAGGTACTTGGCTACCTGCACGGCCAGGGGTTCACCCACGGTGACGTATCGCCCGGGAACGTCCTCTTTACAGGCCATGGCAAGCCAATGCTGTCCGACGTCGGGATCGCCAGGATGGTGGGTGATGTTTCGGCAGTGCCGGACCATGGCACCCCGGGGTTCATGGATCCGGCACCGGTGGACGCCGTGAGGGCGGGGCTGCAGCCGGAACGCGACGTTTACTCGGTGGCGGCGCTGGGGTGGTATTGCCTCACGGGCCAGCCGCCACGCCGTACCGCCGACCGTCTGCCTCTTTCCCTCCTGCTCCCTGACGTTCCAGTCGAGCTGGCCGCGGCCCTGGAGGCTGGTCTTAATGAGGACCGGCGGCTCCGGCCCACGGCTGTTGAGCTGGCGACGGCGGTCTACCGCAGTGCCCCACCGTTGCCGGTGGACCTCGCCTCCTCCGTCCACGCCACGGTTATCCCGCAGCTCCTGACGCGGCGCCCCGTCCCGGAACATCCCGGCGGTGCGCTCTGGAATGGTCTCCGGACCTGGCGGCGCAGGATCTCGACGTCGCGTTGGTCCGGGCTGGTGGGGGTGCGGCAGGTCCTTCCGTTCCCGGCTGGGGAGAAAGCGGAGATGCCCGTGGTGCGCGCACCGGAGCCCCGCGCACCAGAGGCCAGCGCACCTGAGGCCAGCGCACCAGCGGCCGGCCGCGTCGACGCAATGGTCCAGGCTGTCGACGGGGAAAAGCCGGCGCCGCGCGGCAGGCATGCCGTGAAACCTGTCCCGAAGGGTCACGAACCCAACGCCGGTGCGAGGCGTCGGACGGTGGCGTCGTCGAAATCGGTGGACCCCGGCCCGTCCCGGCGCCGTGGGCGCTCAGGGATAGCCGGGCACAATCGAGGCACCATGCTGTTGGCGGTGGGAGCGGGTGCGATCCTGGCAGGCGCTATCTGGGCCGCCGGCGTCTTTGGGCCGGATGGGCCGTGGGGGGCGCCAGCTTGGCCAGAGACGGTGGCGGAGAGTGCGGATGCCGGAGGGGTGGACCCAGTGTTCGCCGCCGCAGGAGTCCCGGCCGACGCCGCGGCCCAGCTGGACTCGGCGGACCCGCTCGAAGCAGTCCGGGGATTGGCCGCCGTGAGGTCCCTGGCCTTCAGTTCCGGCCGGCTGGAGCTGCTGGATCTGGTTAATGCCCCGGGATCGGCGGCCTCTGCCGCGGATGCAGGCCTTAAGGCCGAGCTCCAGGAGTCAGGCCACGTCCTGGCCGGATTCACGAGTTCCGTAGCGGATCTGCAGGTCCAGCCCGGCGGTCCCTCCGGCCAGGTTGTTGTCAGTGTCACGTCAGCCACGTCGCCCTATGAGGAAAGGGACGCTTCCGGAGCGATCGTGGCGGCCGGCGCCCCTGCAGCCGTCCAGAACCTCCGGCTGGTGCTGGTCTCCGTTGACGGCCGCTGGCGGATCACGGACGTCCTTCCCGGCACCTGACTGGTTGCCTCAGCACGTTGGCTCAGCACGTTGGCTCAGCCTGTTGGCTCAGCCCATTGACTCAGGCTCAGTGTTTGCCGGCCACCCAGGCAGCGGCCTGGGCCAGTGACGGGTGCTGCCACTGGAAGCCGGCTGCTTCCAGGGCCGCCGGTTCCATCCGCTGGCTGGAAAGGATGAGTTCATCGGCCAACTTCCACATGACCAGGCGCAGGGCAGGCGAAGGTACGCGGAAAAATGCCGGCCGATGCAGCGCGGATGCCAGTGCGCCGGTCAAGGCGTTAACGTCGGCGTTTTCGGGGGCGCAGACATTGACCGGGCCGTGGAGCCCGGAGTCGGCGAGGAACAGAAATGCTGCGGCGACGTCCGGAAGCGTGATCCACGGCCAGTACTGCCTGCCGTTGCCGAGTGGACCACCGAGCCCGAGGCGAAGCAGCGGCAGAAGCCGGCCCAGTGCGCCGCCTGCAGGGCTGAGGACAACACCCGTCCGGGGAGTGATAACACGGACGCCTGACGGGGCCTCGTGCGCGGCTGCTTCCCACTCACGGCAGATCCGCGCCATAATGCCCTTGCCGTTCGGCGAGTTCTCGCGAAGAACGGCAGTACCCCGGTCACCGTAATAGTTGGAGCCCGACTGGCTGACGAAGACCTGCGGCGGCTGCTCCAGCTTCGCCATCGCCGCTACCAGTGTGCGCGTCGGGTCCAACCGCGAGGTCAACAGCTCGTCGATCCGGCGTCTGGTCCAGGGTCTGTCCCCGATTCCGGCACCGGAGAGGTTGACCACTGCGTCGGCGCCGGCCAGCGCCGCCGGATCCAGGCGGCGCGCTGCGGGGTCCCAGCGGATTTCGGCCGCGGACGTGGGCTCGCGTCGGACGAGGGTGGTCACGTCATGGCCGGCCTCTCGCAGCGTTGCGGACAAATGGGTCCCGATCAGCCCTGAGGCCCCGGCAATGACGATGTGCATGATCCATCTCACCACGGCCCGCACGCCGTCGGTACCTCCCCGGGACCGTACCGGGAGTTGACTATGATCGAACGATGACTTCTTCGAGCTACTTCCGGTTTCCGCATGTTCACGGCGATCTGGTCACGTTTGTGGCAGAGGACGACGTGTGGATCGCGCCGCTCAGCGGCGGCCGCGCCTGGCGGGTTTCGTCACTGCAGCTGCCTGCCCGCAATCCGCGTTTTACGCCTGACGGCAAACGGCTGGTCTGGACTGTCGTCCAGGGAACCGCCCCGGAAGTGGTCTCGGCGGAGGTGGACGGCGGTGGCTACCGGCAACTGACGTATTTCGGCCACGCCACAACCAGGGTCAAAGGCTTCACGGCAGCCGGCGACGCAGTAGTGACCAGCGCGTTCCGCCAGGCTGAAAGCCGGCACACCTACGCTTACAGCGTCCCGGTCGACGGCGGGTCGGCTGAGGAGCTCCCCTTCGGACCCGTCGAATCCGTGGCCTTTGGTCCGGAAGTGGGGGACGAGCGGCCGGTTGTCCTGGCCAGTGTGCTCTCCCGTGAACCGGCCTGGTGGAAGCGGTACCGCGGCGGCACAGCGGGCAAGCTCTGGATTGACGCCGACGGAAACGGGGAGTTCGAGCGCCTGGTTGCCCACCTCGACGGAAACCTCGCAGATCCGATGTGGGTGGACGGGCGCATCGCGTTCCTGTCAGACCACGAGGGTTACGGAAACCTGTACTCGGTGCTGCCCGGCGGCGGCGATCTTCGACGGCACACCGACCACGAGGACTTCTACGTCCGGCACGCGTCCACCGACGGTGGGCGGATCATCTTCGAATCTGCCGGTGAGCTCTGGATCCTGCACGATCTGTCCTCTGCCGCGGTACGGCTGGACATCTCGCTGGGTTCCGCGTCGCAATCGCGTCGCCCGGGCCTGTTGAAAACCTCCAAACATTTGGGCACGGTGATGCCGGATGACAGCGGCTCCGCCAGCGCAGTGGAGGCCCATGGCACCCTTCACTGGCTCCGTCACCAGGACGGCCCCTCCCGTATCGTCGAGGCCACGCCGGGTGTCCGGGCACGGCTCCCCAGGCCGCTCGACGGCGGCCGCCTCGCTTACGTCGCCGATCACGACGGCGTGGAGGCGATCTACATCAAGGAGATTGCCGCGCAGGTTCCCGACACCGTGGTCCCTGCCGTTACGGCAGCCCCGGCTGCCGTAACCGCTGCAGCCGCTCGGGACCAGGAAGCGCCACTGCCGCGCCCGGTTCCCGCGGCAGCATCGTCCGCACCGGTGACTGCCGACGTCGTTGTTCCGGTGCCTGATGACTCCCGGGCCGATGACTCCCCGGCCGACGCCGCCCACGGCCCGTCGGAAGCCGACGTCGACGCAGGACGGGCCGGCCTGCCGACCCGCATCGCCTTCCCGAAGCCGTCACGCGCCAGCGCCCTGGAAGTTAGCCCCGATGGCCGGTGGCTTGCGGTGGGTACCTCCTTCGGGGATGTCTATGTGGCGGACACAGCCACCGGCGAGCTTTCCCTCGTCACCAGCATCGGCGAGGGCAGCATCGCGGAACTCGCGTGGTCGCCTGACTCCCAGTGGCTTGCCTGGTCCGAACCTGTCACCTCGTTCGGTTCCCGGAGCCGGCTCCGGCTGGCCAATGCCGCGGACCCGGCGGGCGGCATCGTCGAGGTCACTGACGGCCGTTTCTGCGACGGGTCCCCAAGCTTCACGCCGGACGGTAAGTTCCTGGCCTTCCTGTCCAACCGCAGCTTTGATCCGGTGTACGACGGGCACTCGTTCGACCTGTCCTTCCCCAGCCCCATCAAGCCGTACCTGGTGGCACTGGCCGCCACGACGCCGTCGCCGTTTGGCCCCGCCGTTGACCTGTCCCCTGCCGCACACACGGACAGCGCGGATACCACGGACGCAGACACCGCGGCAGGTCCCGCGGTCCGCGTGGATCCGGCCGGGCTGGCCCACCGTGTCATCGGCGTTCCGGTGCCCCAGGGCAACTACACGTCACTCACGTCAACGGAGGGTGCACTGCTATGGCTGGACTGGGCCCTGGCAGGCGTCACCGGCGACGGCAAAGCCAGCCAGGAAGACAAGGACGCCCGCCCCAGCCTGGTCCGGTTCGACCTTGCCCGCCGTAAGTCCGCCACGCTGGTGGAAGCCCTGGACAGCTACCGGCTCTCCGGCGATGGCAAGAAAGTAGTGCTGGTCAACGACAAGCAGGTCAGTGTGATTCCTTCTGCTGCCAAAGCCGATGAGGAATCCGGCCAGCTGGTCAAGGTGGACCTGGGCCGCATCCGCGTGATGATGGACCCCCTCAGCGTCTGGGGCCAGGCGTTCGACGAAGCCTGGCGCCTGCAGCGCGACTTCTTCTGGGCAGAAGATATGGCAGGACAGGATTGGGAGTCGATCCACAAGCGGTACCGTCCGATCGTTGACCGGTTGGGGTCCCACGACGACCTGGTGGACCTGCTCTGGGAGCTCCACGGCGAGCTGGGCACCTCGCACGCCTACGTCCGGCCCGCAGCCGTCACGGAAAACGGCAGCAACGGCCAGGGACGGCTTGGCGCAGACTTCACGTTCACACCCGCGGGCTGGGAGATCACCCGCATCCTGGCCGGCGAGTCCTCGGACCCGCTGGCCACCTCGCCGCTGACCCGGCCCGGCGCTGCCGCCATGGCCGGGGACGTAGTACTGGCTATCGACGGTGTGCCGCTGTCCGCCACGGTGAGCCCCGCGATGCAGCTGGTGGGCGCCGCCGGACGGGCTGTGGAGCTGACATTACGCAACGGAGCCGGGCATGGAGTCGAGGCAGGGGAGCAGCGGAGGATCGCTGTGATCCCGGTCAAGGACGAGGAGCGACTGCGCTACCAGGAATGGGTGGCCGCGAACCGCGGGATCGTCCGGGAGGCCTCCGGCGGCCGCTACGGGTACCTGCATATCCCGGACATGATGGCCAACGGCTGGGCGCAGCTGCACCGCGACCTGGACACCGAAACTGCCCTGGACGGACTCATCGTGGATGTCCGCCGGAACCGTGGCGGACACACGTCCCAGCTGGTGGCGGAGCTGATTGGCCGGAAGGTCACCGGCTGGAGTATGCCCCGCGGCGAACGTCCGCGGACCTACCCGCACCACGCGCCGCGGGGTCCGGTGATCATCCTCGCCGATGAATTTGCCGGGTCCGACGGCGACATCATCACCCAGGTCTCCAAACTGCGGGGGATCGGCCCGGTGATCGGCACGCGCACGTGGGGCGGTGTGGTGGGGATCGACAACAGGTTCTCCCTGGCCGACGGTACCGGCGTGACCCAGCCGCGGTACGCCACCTGGTTCGGTGGCGGCGTGGGCTGGTCCGTGGAAAACTACGGCGTGGATCCCGACATCGAAGTGCTCTACCCGCCGCACGCCTATGCCGCCGGCAGGGACCCCCAGCTGGAATACGGGATCGGTGCGCTCAAGGAAATGATCCAGGAACTGCCCACGGACAGGCCCCCGGTCCGCGAAGGCTACCGGCGCCTGAAGCCTGCACCGCTGCCGTCCCGCCGGCACGGCGAATAGGGCCGGCCCGGTAGCAACAGAACAAAGCAGGCCCCGCTCCTCCCGGATAGTCCGGGCGGGGCAGGGCCTGCTCTGTCTCAGGAGCCTTCAGCGTTCATAGCGAACGCGGCAGCGGCCTGGCTGGATCAGGACTGAAGGGTAGCGGCCAGGGTGATGTCGATGCTGGCCAGCGCGCCGGAAACCGGGCACCCAACCTTGGCTTCGCCGGCGATCTTCTGGAATTCCTCTTCGGAAATGCCGGGAATCTTTGCGGACACCGTCAGGTGGCTGCCGGTGATGCCGGTGCCGGGAACGAAGGTCACGTCGGCTTTGGTGTTGACTTCTTCCGGAGCATGTCCGGCCTGGGCGAGCATATTGCTGAACGCCATCGAGAAACAGCTCGCGTGCGCTGCGGCGATCAGCTCTTCCGGGCTGGTCTTGCCCTCGGCCGCTTCGGTGCGGGCCTTCCAGGTAACCTCAAATGTGCCCAGGCCGGAGCTGTCCAGCGTGGTCTGACCCGACCCTGTCATCAGGTCGCCGTTCCATACTGTGTGCGCGGTGCGTGTTGCTGCCATGTCCACTCCTCAAAGTCGGTTCGAACCGGGACCGGCCGTTGCCTGGCCCCGCCGGTTCCAATCCTAGGGATTGAGCGGCGGCCGTGCACAGGGTGTCCGCTCTCAGTGGATTGTGACTGTGCAACCCAGCCGCCCGGCGGCTGCGTGGCGGTCACCGCTTGGCCGTTAAACTTCGACGGCGCCGCACCCCACAGAGGGGGAGCGGCGCCGTCGTGAGTGGTTCAGCCGGCGTTCAGTTCCACATCGTGGCGATGGCCACGTTGAGCAGTGCAAGTCCGCCAACTCCGTGGGCCAGGCCCTTGCTGATGTCTTCGCCCTTTTTGTATTTGCGGCGGCCGATGAAAGCCAGCACGCCGACGGCCAGGGCGATGGCGAACTTGATGCCCAGCTTGAAGTAATTCGCGTCCATGTCCAGGGACGGGATCAAGCCCATCAGCACAATGCCGGTGATGAGCTGAAGAGCTGCGCCGTCGAACTGCCGGGGGTGGACGGTGGGGGTTTTCATGTTCCCGATCCAGATTCCGACGATCATGGCGGCGCCGACGATGTGCAGGAAGACCACGAGGTTGTACACGATAATCATGCGATCAGTCTACGCAGGGGTTCTACATCATGTAGTAAGGCCGGCCGCAGAGTTTGTGTGTCGGCGGAGACAGCGCTGCGCCTTAAAACGCGACGGCGGTGCACGCCTTCCGGTGGTTTCCCACCGGCGCGTGCACCGCCGTCGTGCGGTTCTGGCCTGGGGCTAGAGTCCCAGGTCGGCCTCGAAGGCGCCTTCTTCAAGGCGGGCCTTCAGGGTCTGGAGGAAGCGGCCTGCATCCGCGCCGTCCACCAGGCGGTGGTCGTACGTGAGGGACAGGTACATCATGGAGCGGATGGCGATCGAGTCGTCACCGTTCTCATCGGCCACCACCACGGGGCGCTTGACGATCGCGCCGGTGCCCAGGATGCCGACCTGAGGCTGGTTGATGATCGGGGTGTCGAACAGGGCGCCGACCGAACCGATGTTGGTGATGCTGAACGTTCCGCCGGACAGTTCGTCCGGGCCGATCTTGCCGTCGCGGGTGCGCCCGGCAACGTCGGCGATCTTGGCGGCCAGTCCGGCCAGGTTCAGGTTGCCGGCATCGGAGATGACCGGAACCAGGAGGCCCTTGTCCGTGTCCACTGCGATCGCCAGGTGCTCGGCGTTGTGGTATGTGATTTCCTGCTTGTCCTCGTCGTACGCAGCGTTGAGCTTGGGGTGCTGCTTGAGGGCCTCGGCCACGGCCTTGGCGATGAACGGCAGGAAGGTGAGCTTGACGCCGTTCTGGGCCAGGAAGGAGTTCTTGGCCTTCAGGCGGAGCTTGGCCACCTTGGTCATGTCCACCTCGTGCACCTGAGTGAGCTGCGTGGAGATTTCGAGGGATTCGCGCATACGGCGGGCGATGACCTGGCGGATGCGGGGTGCCTTCTGCGTGGTGCCACGCAGGGAGGAGGCAGCCGGGCCGGCTGGAGCGGCGGACGGCTTGGCCGGTGCTGCTGCAGCGGGAGCGGCCTTGGCTTCTGCCGCGGCGAGGACGTCCTGCTTGCGGATGCGCCCGCCGACGCCGGTACCGGACAGTGATGCGACGTCCACGCCGTGCTGGTTGGCCAGCTTCCGGACCAGGGGAGTCACGTAGCCGGATTCGCCGCCGGCAGCAGGCTCGGCCGCGGGTGCCGGGGCCGTAGCGGGAGCAGGTGCTGCTGCCGCGGCAGGTGCCGCCGGAGCAGGCTCTGCCTTGGGTGCTTCGGGTGCCGGTGCCGCTGCGGGCGCCGGTGCGGCAGGCGCGGCGGCGGGTGCCGGCGCTGCAGCTGGGGCCGGTGCGGAGGCTGCCGCGCCGGAGCCGATGACGGCGAGGACGGCGCCAACTTCGGCGGTTTCGTCTTCGTTGACCCGGATTTCCTGCAGCGTTCCAGCGACGGGGGACGGGATTTCGGTGTCAACCTTGTCCGTGGATACCTCGAGCAGCGGTTCGTCCACTGCAACGGTGTCGCCCACGGCCTTCAGCCAGCGTGTGACGGTTCCTTCGGTGACGCTTTCGCCCAGTGCCGGGAGGGTGACATCGTGGCTTTCGCCGTCCGAAGCGGCGGGTGCTGCCGCTGCGGGAGCTTCTGCAGCCGGTGCTTCTGCGGCCGGGGCTTCCTCGGCCGGGGCCTCTGCAGCCGGTGCTGCTGCTTCGGGGGCTGCGCCGCCGCCGGAGCCGTCGCCGATGCGGACCAGGGGAGCGCCTACTTCAGCGGTCTCGTCTTCGGCTACGAGGATTTCCTCGATGATGCCGGCAATCGGAGAGGGGATTTCGGTGTCTACTTTGTCGGTGGAAACCTCGAGCAGCGGTTCGTCCACCTCTACCCGGTCACCTACCTGCTTGAGCCAGCGGGTGACGGTTCCTTCGGTGACGCTCTCACCGAGGGCGGGCAAGTTAACGGATTCAGACATGTCGTCCCCGTTCTCCTTATTGATCTTTTGTGCGGATGATGGCTGGCTTGTTCGAGCTTAGTGCACCCGGCGGGTCACGCCGGGTGCACAAAGCCCTGTTGTCTTGCTGTGCTGCTGGCTGTAATTAGCCGTGAAGCGGGCGACCGGCCAGGGCCATTGCGGCCTCGCCGAGTGCCTCGTTCTGCGTCGGGTGCGCGTGGATGAGTCCGGCAACATCTTCCGGGTAGGCTTCCCAGTTGACGATCAGCTGGGCTTCGCCGATCTGCTCGCCGACGCGGGTGCCGATCATGTGGACGCCAACAACAGGGCCGTCTTTTTCGCGGACGAACTTGATGATGCCGCCGGTGCCCAGAATGGCGCTCTTGCCGTTTCCGGCCAGGTTGTATTCCGTGCTTTCAACCCTGTCTTCGCCGAACTTCTCCTTGGCGGCCTTCTCGGAGTAACCCACCGAGGCAATCTCGGGATCGCAGTAGGTGACCTTGGGGACGTTGATGTCGTCGACAACCACGGGCTTCAAGCCGGCGATTTCTTCGGCGACGAAGATGCCCTGCTGGAAACCGCGGTGTGCCAGCTGCACGCCGGGAACGATGTCGCCGACGGCGTAGACGTTGCCGACGCCGGTGTGGAGGCGTTCGTTGGTGATCACGAAGCCGCGATCAACCGTGACTCCCGCTTCTTCGAACCCCAGGCCCGCCGTGGACGGTCCGCGTCCGACAGCAACGAGCAGAAGGTCTGCTTCGAAGGTCTTGCCGTCCACCAGGGTGACCTTGACGCCGTCGTTGTCCTGCTCGACGCCCTGGAAGAAGGTGCCGGTGTTGAACTTGATGCCGCGCTTCTTGAAGCTGCGCTCCAGGACCTTGATGATGGATGCGTCCTCGTTGGGCACCAGGGACGGCAGGCCCTCAATGATGGTGACGTCCACGGCGAAGGACTTCCATACCGAAGCGAATTCGACGCCGATGACGCCGCCGCCCAGGACGATGACGCTCTTGGGCACGTAGTCCATCTTCAGGGCTTCGTCGGAGGTGATCACGCGGCCGCCGATTTCCAGGCCCGGAAGGGAGCGGGAGTAGGAGCCGGTGGCGAGGACGATGTTCTTGCCCTTGTAGGCCGTGCCGTTCACGGTGATGGTGTCCGGGGCGGTGAGCTTGCCTTCGCCCTCAATGACGGTGATGCCCTTGCCCTTGATCAGACCCTGCAGGCCCTTGAACTTACCGGCAATGATGCCGTCTTTGTAGGCGTTCACGGCGGTCATGTCGATGGACTGGAGCTCCACGTTCACGCCGTACTTGGCGCCGTCGCGGGCGTGGTCGGCAACTTCTGCGGAGTGCAGCAGGGCCTTGGTGGGGATACAGCCGTTGTGCAGGCAGGTGCCGCCCAGTTTGGCCTTCTCAACCAGACCAACGGTCAAGCCAAGCTGTACGGCACGCAGGGCCGTGGCGTATCCGCCGCTGCCGCCACCTAGTACCAGGATGTCGAATTCTTGCGCAGTTGCCTGATCGGCCACTTAGACGCTCCCTCGCGTGAACGATGACGCGATCGTGCGCATCATCTGGTCTTGGAACTTGTACTGCCGTGATTATGCCAGCAGGCAGGTTCTCGTGCATTTGTGACTACCGGGGTTCACCTTAGCGAACCCCTCATCCATGCTCCACCTTGGCGCCGCCTTTGTGGGGCGCTTGTGTCGAGTGTCACGCGGCCATGTGGCCAAGGGATCACGGCCGGTTCTGTGGTCGCAGGTCAAACGGCCGCGTGACAACTCAACAGCACGGGTCAGGGTTCCCCGGGGGTCAGACGGCAGCCGCCAGCATGTCCTCCACGTAGGCAACCAGTGTGCGGACCGTGCAGCCCGTGCCCTGTTTGTGGGTGTAGCCGTAAGGGCTTCCGTTGTTGAAGGAGGGGCCGGCGATGTCGATGTGCGCCCAGGGGATCTGCTCCCCGTCTTTGCCCTTGCCCACAAACTCGCGCAGGAAAACAGCCGCGGTCATCATGCCGCCGTGGCGCTCACCGATATTGGCGAGGTCGGCCACCTGGGAGTCGATGCTCGGGCGCAGTTCCTCCGGCAGCGGCATGGGCCACACCAGTTCGCCCGCACGGTCGGCGGCGGCCTTGAGTGGCCCGGTGACACTGTCAGAGCCCATCACGCCGGCGGTCCTGTTGCCGAGGGCGATGAGCTGCGCACCGGTGAGGGTGGCGACGTCGATGATGGCGTCAGGGTATTCGAGGCTCGCCGCGACGATGCCGTCTGCCATGACCAGGCGGCCCTCGGCATCGGTGTTCAGCACCTCAACGGTCTTGCCGCCGAACATGGTAAGGACATCCGCCGGCCGTGAGGCCGCACCGGAGGGCATGTTTTCTGCGATGCAGAGCCAGGCGGTCGCCTTCACCGGCAGGCCAAGTCCCGCGATGGCCAGCACAGTATTAAGGACGACGGCGGCGCCTGCCATATCGCTCTTCATGTCACCCATGCCAAGGGCCGGCTTGATCGAAATTCCGCCGGTGTCGAACGTGATGCCCTTGCCCACCAAGGCGATTTTTGCGGTGGCCTTTGCAGGGGCGTATTCGACCTTCACCAGGCGGGGCTGGCGCGTGGACCCCTTGCCCACGCCCATGATGCCGCCGAAGCCTTCCTTTTCCAGGCGCTTTTCGTCCCAGACCGTGACCTTAACAGGCAGGCCCTTGGACAGTTCCTTGGCGGCTTCCGCAAAGGATTCGGGGTAGAGGTGGCTGGGCGGCTGGTTGACCAGGGACCGCGTGGCGTTGACGGCTTTGCCGATCAGGCCTGCCCGCGTCAGCGCAGAGCGCAGCGCATCATTGGCGGTAACGTCCGTGTAGATCACCGCGTTGCGGACCGGATCCTTCAGCCCGTCGTTGGACGACCGGTACTCGGTGAACGAATAGGCTCCCAGGGCGGCACCTTCGGCCACCGCCGCGACGTCGGCGACTCCCGCCGTTGGGAGCGCGAGGACAACGGTGGGCAGGCCGCTGAGCTGGCGGACGGCGGAACCTGCGGCACGCCGCAGGGCCTCTTCGGTCAGCGGGCGGCCAGCGGCCACCTTGCCGACGCCGGCGAGGACCAGGACCCCGGAACCCGTTTCCGGCAGGCCGGGCAGCCGGACGACCTGGTCAGCGGCGCCGGTGACGCCCAGGACCTTCAGGGAGTCAGTTAGCGCTTCAGCCGATTTTGCGGTCAGCGGATTCTCAAGCAGGACGGGGCCGTCCGATCCCTGTCCCACGCCGATGACAACGGCGTCACTGGGGGTCCTCTTCAGGTCCTTAGCGAGGGTACTAAGGTTGATTTCAGTATTCTTGACCACGGGGTAAGTCCTCAATTCTCGAAAAGGCTGTTCGCGCTGGTATGGATGTCAGGCGCTCGGCCATGGAAATCCGGCGGCCGTCCGATCGGGACGTCGCCGGGGTGCCGGTAAACCCGTCCGGCGGGCCATTCACGATCGTAGCCGCTGCGGGCCGCGGCAGCGGAATCTCCTGAGACCTGCGCCACACCCGCTGGCGGAATTCAGGGGTGCCTGGCCGCGTTGTACAAGATATTCACCCGACTCCTTGAAAGGACGACGCCGTGCTTGAACGGATTTCCGGTTCCCTGCTGGACCCCGATGCGCTCTATGCGAGCAACATCGAGCTGTTCCACAGCCCGGCGCTCCGCGGGCTGAACCTGGTGATGGGTTTCACTGGCTTCGCCGATGCCGGCCACGTGGTGAAGCAGATCAATGCGGAGCTCCTGGACACCCTCGACGCCGAGACGGTGGCGGTGTTCGACGCCGACCAGCTCATCGACTACCGGTCGCGGCGGCCCCACATCTCCTTTGTGGAGGATCACTTGCAGGACTATCAGCAGCCGAAGCTGGCGCTGTACAAGCTGACGGACGGGCTCGGCAGCCCCTTCCTGCTGCTGGCCGGTTTTGAACCCGACCTTCAATGGGAGCGGTTCGCGCGCGCCGTCGTCGGCATTGTGGAAAAGCTGGACGTGAACCTCGTGACCTGGATCCACTCCATTCCCATGCCGGTGCCGCACACGCGCCCGGTGGGTGTGACCGTCCACGGCAACCGTCCGGAACTGATCGAGGGCATCTCGGTCTGGAAGCCCACCGTTGACGTTCCGGCGGCCGTGGGCCACATTCTGGAGCTGCGGCTGATGGAAGCCGGGCGCAATGTTGCCGGCTACGTGATCCACGTTCCGCACTACCTCGCTGAGGCGGAGTACCCGCCGGCCGCCGTCGCCGGACTCGAATTCCTCGGTGCCGCGACGTCCCTGATGCTGCCGGCGGACCGGCTGCGCGAAGCGGGCCGGGAAGTGGGGCGCCAGATCGCCGAGCAGGTGGCCGCCTCCGAAGATGTGCAGCAGGTGGTCACCCGGCTGGAGGAGCGGTACGACGAGAAGGCCGAAGGCACAGTCCGGCGCTCCCTCCTGGCCGATGAAAATGACGAACTGCCCAACGGGGACGAGCTGGGCGCGGCAGTGGAGGCCTACTTGGCCCGCGAGAACCCGCACCCGTAGCCCCGCCCCACGGCGTCCGCCTGGCAGACGCTTGCCCTGGTCCGGGCAGCAGCCCGGGCATAATGAGGGGGTGACTGCACCCCGAGCCTGGCTGATCTGGACCATCGGCATCTTCGCCTACCTTGTGGCCGTCTCCCAGCGCACGTCATTCGGTGTGGTGGGACTTGAGGCCACCGAGCGGTTCCATGCCGGCGCGTCTGCCATCTCCTTCTTTACGGTGCTGCAATTGCTGGTCTACGCCGGCCTGCAGATCCCCGTGGGCCTGCTGGTGGACAGATTCGGCTCGCGCGCCATGATCGCCGGTGGAGCCGTCCTGATGGGTCTTGGCCAGCTCCAGTTGGCCTTCGCCGACACCATCCCCGGCGGTGTGGCGGGGCGGGTTCTGGTGGGCGCCGGGGACGCCATGACCTTTATTTCCGTGATCCGCCTGATTCCGTTGTGGTTCGCGCCGGCCAGGGTTCCCCTGGTCACCCAGCTGACGGGCATGTCAGGCCAGCTCGGGCAGCTTTTCAGTGTGCTTCCCTTCGCCTTTGTCCTGCATTCCTTCGGCTGGACCTCCGGTTTCCTGATGCTGGCGGGCATGGCGGGCGTGGCGGTTGTCCTGGTGCTGGTGCTCTTGAAGGACCACCCGCCCGGTGCGCCCGCGCCGCAGGCGCAGCAGGGGTTGAAGGCCACAGGCGCCTCGCTCGCGCGGGCATGGCGCCAGCCTGGCACCCGGCTGGGGATGTGGAGCCACTTCACCATCCAGTTCAGCGGCACCGTCTTCGCCATGACCTGGGGCTATCCGTTCCTGATCTCGGGGCAGGGCCTGGATGCCGGAACCGTGGCCGGCCTGATGACCTTGTACGTTGCGGCGGCGATGGCGGTGGGCCCCTTCATTGGGCAGTTCGTTTCCCGCCACCCGCTTCGCCGGTCAACGATGGTCCTGCTCATCGCCGGCGCCACGGCCTCTGCCTGGGCCGCGGTGCTGCTGATGCCTGGCCGTTCCCCGCTATGGCTGCTGGCGTGCCTGGTGGTCGTCCTGGCCATCGGGGGGCCGGGATCGATGATCGGGTTTGATTTCGCACGGACGTTCAATCCGGCGCACAGGATCGGAACCGCAACGGGCATCGTGAATGTGGGCGGCTTTATCGCGGCCCTCGTGGCCATCTTCCTGATCGGCCTGGTGCTGGACGTCCTGCTGGCCAGCGGCTATTCCGACGGCGTCCTGTACGGGTTGGAACCGTTCCGGATCGCGCTCAGCGTACAGTTCCTGCTGCTGGGCTTTGGCGCCGCCATGACGATTGTCTGTCGGCGCAAAGTACGGCGCCAGATGGCAGCGCAAGGTGTTGTGGTGGCACCATTGTTTCGGGCCATGGCGCAGCAGCGGCGGGCGAACCTGGCCCAGCGTCGCCAGCCGTCCGAGACCAAGGACCGCGCGGATAAAGACTGACACCTTTCCTGAACAGGCAGGTTATTCACATACGGCAAGTTGGCGCTTCACCGCGGCTCGCGCGGCGCCAAAGCTGGAACCATGAAACCTTCAGAACACCTGACCGTCCGAGGCCCTGAAGACATCCTCGGGTTCATTCCGCATTCCCTGGGCTACTGGCCGGCCGACAGCCTGGTTGCGATGACCCTGCAGGGGAACCGGCTGGGAGCAACCCTGAGGCTGGATCTTCCAGGCCCGGAAACCCTCGCGGACCCGCGGGAGTACGCGCGCACGGTGCGCGATTATCTCCTGGCTGACAAGAATGCCGACGCCGCCTTGTTGGCATGCTTCACCAACGACGGCTGGATGGAACCACCTGGAACCTACCGCGGGCTATTGGATGCACTCCAGAGGGTCCTAGGCGCCGCGGGGATGCCGGTGCGGGACGCCTGGTATGTCGGCGACTCCTTCTGGCGTGATGCTTTCTGCACCGATCCGTCCTGCTGCCCCTCGCCGGGCCGGTCTGTTCAGGCGATCCGGGACAGCATGCTTAATGCCGAGATGGTCTTCCGCGGCAGCAGCGTTGGGCCCGCGCCGGAGTACGGGGCGCATCCTCCATCCCTGCTTTCCGGCGAGGACCGGGCAGCCGTCCTTGCCTCTGAGGCCACGTGGGCGGCACAGCTGGACCGGCGACGGGGGAGCAGGGAACAGTTCGGCCAGCTGATGGTCCAGTGGGAGGCCCTGCTGGCCAACCAGCCTGGGCCTCTGCCCGTCAATGACGCTGCCTTCCTACGCGCGTCGCTCCGGGTCCCCGCCTGGCGTGACGCCGTCCTGGTGATGGCCGCCGCCGGTCAGGCGGCTGCCCTGGCGGGTGCCGAGATGTTCGGCATCTTCGATGTCGGCTGCATCCTGGCTCCGGTGGGGCCCATGCTCCCGGGGCCCTTACCATCCGGACTTCCAGCGTCGGGAGCCGGACTGACAGGACGGGAGCCTGCCGGAACGCGTGCTACCGGACCCGGTACTCGCAGCATGCCTGCCATTCCAGGATATGGCGAAGTCCTGTTGGGTCTGGACCCGGTGGTTCCTGCCTGGCACACCCTTAACAGCCTGGACAAAGTGCTGGAACAGCTGTCGGCGTGCGGCGGGCAGGCCGGTGCAGCCGCGCTGACCGGGCGTGGGTGGATCGCGTGGTGCAGGGGTAGGGGCTCCTACGCTGCTGCGTACCTCGGCCGCGCCCTTGACGAGGAGCCAGGCTACCGGCTCGCCGAACTCATGCTTGAGCTGGTCCGGCGCGGCAGCCTCTGCGGCTGGGCTGCACGGAAAGAGGCCGCCTGGCGGAAATTCGAACCGGATGCAGCCTGACCGAATTCCGCCTGACCGGTTTGGATGGGGGCAGCGTTGAGGTCGGGTTTGGGAAAACCGTGAGACAATGGTTGCCGAGACCCGGTTGGGTCCGTGAATCAAGTGCATGTGATGAAGCCCCGTTGGGAACATTACAGCCGCCCCGGCAGTTCTACTTGTAGACTCTGCCGGCCGTGGTTGCACCTGATATTCATCACGGACTTGACAGGGTCATAGTGGTGTTGCCCGTATGGTGATTCCACAGACCGCCGCTAGAAAGGTTTTCTGTGACCCCGTCTTCCGCGAAGAAGGAACCCGCCGCCCAGGACGATTTGTCCCCTGAGGCGAAGCAGGCTGCAACGAACGCCAAGCGAGCAGCGACGCGGGCAGCCAACAAAGCCATCAAGGATGCCTCCGGTGACACCGGTTTGGACGGCAAGCCTGAGCCCAAGAAGCGCGGGCCCAAGCCCGGCGCCAAAGCCGCTGCCGAAGCAGCCGGAAAATCAGCCCGCGGCGCATCGGACGATGATGAGGACGTTGAGGAAGACCTCGACGACATCAACATCGCCGACGACAGCGAGATTAACGCCGCCAAGGCCGCATCAGCAGCCACGGGCAAGGGTTTTGTCTACTCGGATGCCGATGATGACGATGCCCCTGTCCAGCAGGTGATGTCGGCTGGCGCCACGGCTGACCCCGTCAAGGACTACCTCAAGCAGATCGGTAAGGTTGCGCTGCTCAATGCCGAGCAGGAAGTTGACCTCGCCCTCCGGATCGAAGCCGGACTCTTCGCCGAAGAGAAAATCAACGCCGACGACGGCTCGATGGACCCCAAGTTCAAGCGTGAACTTGAGTTCGTCATCCACGACGGCAAGCGCGCCAAGAACCACCTGCTCGAAGCCAACCTCCGCCTCGTGGTCTCGCTGGCCAAGCGCTACACCGGCCGCGGCATGCTGTTCCTGGACCTTATCCAGGAAGGCAACCTGGGCCTCATCCGCGCTGTTGAGAAGTTCGACTACACCAAGGGCTTCAAGTTCTCCACGTACGCCACGTGGTGGATCCGCCAGGCCATTACCCGGGCCATGGCAGACCAGGCCCGTACCATCCGCATCCCGGTGCACATGGTTGAAGTCATCAACAAGCTGGCCCGCGTGCAGCGCCAGATGCTCCAGGACCTGGGCCGCGAACCCACACCCGAAGAGCTGGCCCTCGAACTGGACATGACTCCCGAGAAGGTCGTCGAGGTCCAGAAGTACGGCCGCGAACCGATCTCCCTGCACACCCCGCTGGGTGAAGACGGTGACTCCGAGTTCGGTGACCTCATCGAGGATTCCGAGGCCGTGGTTCCCGCCGACGCGGTGAGCTTCACGCTCCTGCAGGAACAGCTGCACTCCGTCCTGGACACTCTGTCCGAGCGCGAAGCCGGCGTGGTGGCCATGCGTTTCGGCCTGACCGACGGCCAGCCGAAGACTTTAGACGAAATTGGCAAGGTCTACGGTGTCACGCGTGAGCGGATCCGCCAGATCGAGTCCAAGACCATGTCCAAGCTCCGCCACCCGTCACGGTCGCAGGTCCTGCGAGACTACCTGGACTAGACCAGGACTCAGGCAGTGCGGGTCCCCTTCGGCCCATCATCTTCGGATGGATGGGCCGAAGGGGACCCGCTTTTCCTGTCTGCGGCTTCATGGCAAGTTCACGACAGAAGAGGACCCCTCTGGCTGGAGGGGTCCTCTTCGAGGTGTATCAGGTTGTGGTGCGCCTGGTCAGTCGACGGACACGGGAGCCTTCTCGTGAAGCCTGCCCGTCTCGTCGTGCCAGTCGGAGCTCAACGGCCTCAGTGTAGCCTCGATTGCACGGGCGTGGTGGCCGCAGAACAGCAGCTCACCGCCGGAGGACTCGAGTACAACGCGGACATATGCCTGAGCCCCGCAACGATCGCACCGGTCCAGTGCGTTGAGTGTGCGGTCTGCCACTGCTGTTGTCATGTCGGCCTCCTTAGTAGATCTGTATGTCCATATAACCAGTATTCGTACCAATCCCATCGCAAGGACGGGTCAAGTTCGCTGTCCGCGTAGCCACAAGAATTGATCAAGCCGCCGGTTTCGGTCACGGAAAGATAACGAGTGGCCTTGCCCACAGCCCGTGGGAAGTGTGGCAGCCCGCTGTCTGCTGCCGCGCCGACTAGGCTTGATGGAGCGCCCGCAGCGCCAGCTGTTCCGTCACTGAAGGAGTTCACAACCCGTGGCACCAAGTTCTGATTACACCGCCCGGCACCTTTCTGTCCTGGAGGGCCTCGAGGCCGTCCGCAAGCGCCCCGGCATGTACATCGGTTCCACCGATTCGCGCGGGCTGATGCACTGCCTGTGGGAGATCATCGACAACTCGGTGGACGAAGCGCTTGCCGGATTTGGACACGACATCAAGATCATCCTGCACGCGGACAACTCGGTGGAAATCCACGACGACGGCCGCGGCATCCCTGTGGACACGGAACCCAAGACGGGGCTCACCGGCGTCGAGGTGGTCTTCACCAAGCTCCATGCGGGCGGCAAGTTCGGCGGCGGGTCCTACACGGCCTCCGGCGGCCTGCACGGCGTGGGCGCCTCCGTGGTGAACGCCCTGTCTGCGCGCCTGGACGTTGAAGTGGACCGCGGCAGCAAGACCTACAAAATGTCGTTCCGGCGCGGCGAGCCTGGGCGCTTCAAGGACCAGGGATCCAAGCTGGACCCGTCGGCGGTGTTTGCGCCGTTTGTGGACGGCTCGGTGCTCGATGTGGTGGGCAAGGCGAAGCGTGGTGTGACCGGGACCCGGATCCGCTACTGGGCGGACCGCCAGATTTTCACGCCGGACGCCAAGTTCTCCTACGACGAACTGGCCGCACGGGCGCGCCAGACGTCCTTCCTGGTACCGGGACTCAAGCTCACCGTCCGCGATGAGCGCAGGCTGCCCGGTACCCCCGGTGAAGCAGCCGGCCACGAAGAGGTGTTCCACCACGACGGCGGCCTGTCCGAGTTCGTCGAGTTCCTCGCCGCCGATCCCGGAGTGACCGACGTCTGGCGGCTGCACGGCTCAGGCAAATTCAAGGAAACCGTGCCGGTACTCGACGAACGGGGCCATAGCCAGCTCGCCGAGGTTGAACGTGACTGCGAAGTGGACGTGGCTCTCCGGTGGGGCATCGGCTATGACAGCACCGTCCGCAGCTTCGTCAACATCATCGCCACGCCCAAAGGCGGAACCCACCAGTCGGGCTTCGAGCAGGCGCTGGTCAAGACGTTCAGGAAAGCAGTGGAGGCCAACGCCCGCAAGCTGAAGGCCGGCAACGACAAGATCGAGAAGGATGACATCTTCGCCGGCCTGACAGCTGTCCTGACGGTCCGGCTGGCCGAACCGCAGTTCGAAGGCCAGACGAAGGAAATCCTAGGCACCTCCGCCGTCCGCGCCATCGTGTCGAAAGTGGTGGAGCAGGAGATCACCGCAAAGCTGAATTCGGCCAACCGGAACGACAAAGCCCACTCAGCGCTGCTCCTGGAAAAGATCGTCAGCGAGATGAAGTCCAGGATTTCCGCGCGGGTGCACAAAGAAACCCAGCGGCGCAAGAATGCCCTGGAAACCTCGTCCATGCCCACCAAGCTTGCCGACTGCCGGACGGACGACGTCGACCGTTCCGAACTCTTCATCGTGGAAGGCGACTCCGCACTGGGAACCGCCAAGCTGGCGCGGTCCTCGGACTTCCAGGCGCTGCTGCCCATTCGCGGCAAGATCCTGAACGTGCAGAAGGCGTCCGTGGGGGACATGCTGTCCAACACGGAGTGCGCTGCGCTGATCCAGGTGGTGGGTGCGGGATCCGGACGCAGCTTCGACATCAACGCGGCCCGGTACGGCAAGGTCATTCTCATGACCGACGCCGACGTCGACGGCGCCCACATCCGGACCCTGCTGCTGACACTCTTCTTCCGGTACATGCGCCCCATGATCGACGCCGGACGGGTCTATGCTGCCGTGCCGCCGCTGCACCGGGTGGAGGTCATCAACGCCGGGCAGAAAGCCAACGAGATGATCTACACCTACTCGGAGGCGGAACTCCATGTGCTCCTGGCCCGGCTGGCCAAGGAAGGCAAGCGCTACAAGGAACCGATCCAGCGGTACAAGGGCCTGGGCGAGATGGACGCCGGACAACTTGCCGAGACCACCATGGACCCGCGGCACCGGACGCTCCGCAAGGTGGGGATCGAGAATGCCAAGCATGCCGAAGACACGTTCGACCTGCTGATGGGATCCGATGTTGCCCCGCGCAAGGACTTCATCATCGCCGGCGCCTCCAGCCTGGACCGGGAGCGGATCGACGCCTGATGTCCTGTGATGGCGAGGCCGGCGTCGGCACAGCCCATGCCGGGGTTTAGTCCGGACGGCGGTTCCATCCGCGGCGTCGGTTCAGCCCAGCAGGCCCGGCACGATCAGCAGGGCGGTGGGCACGGCCAGGAGCAAGGCGGAGCCGGCAAGCACCAGCCCGCGGGCGGCGGCAGGCAACTGCGGCTCAGGGGACAGCAGCCGGCTGACCCGGGAGATAGTGGTCCGGGCAGAACCAGAGACGGCGCCTGTGGGCGCCTCAAGTCCGTCCAGGGCAAGGCCGGGGTGCGCGGACGGTATGGCGGCGGCCGCCATGCTTCCCGCCATCCCCGCCCCCATCCCTGCCGTCATACCTCCGGTAGGTCCGCTGGCCACAATGGCGATCGCCTTGATGAGTGTGGCTTTGCCTTCCGACTTCAACGCGACGTCGTCAGCCAGCATTTCGATGAGCGAGTTCACCGCCTCCTGAGCGAGGCGGGTGGTGGGCAACCAGGGGAGTGCCTGGCGCCACGCGGCAAACGCCCAGAGCAGAAGATGGTGGCGCTGGTTGAGGTGGGCATTCTCGTGGCTCAGGACGGCCCGCAACTCAGCCGGCTCCAGCGCGGCCATCAGGCCGTCCGAGAGCACCGTCACGGAGCGGGCCCCGCCGGGCAGGCAATAGGCGACGGGTGAATCGTGGCTGATGACCACCGTGCGGGCCGCGTCGACGGACGGGGCGGCCAACAGGGCCAGGAGTTCCCGGTGCCGACGCCGCTGCCGTTCGATCTTGTAGTAGGTCAGCAAGAGGGTGAAGACCAGGTGGGCGGTGAGCAGCGCCGCGGCGGACAGGGCGAACAGATGCCAGAAGCCCAAGGCCGTGGTGGGCGCGTTGAACAGAACCATATCCGCCACCCCGCGAAGCCCGGAGATGAGGTTGTCTCCGATCGGTTCAAGCCCGTAGACCAGCATGGCGCCGATCATGGACAGCCCGCCCGCAAGTGCTATTGCCTGCCACAGCAGCATGGCCGTGAACGGTGACCGGGCAGGCCACGAGGCACGGGAAAGCAGGATAGGCACTGGCCACGCCAGGACTATCGCGAGGACCGCCAGCAGGTACGAGGTCCAGAACATGGTCCGCTAGATGTGGCCAAGCAGCTTGCGCAGCGTTTCCGCTTCACTGTCCGTAACGGAGCCAATGAACCGTGCCAGCACGGCTTCACGGTCAGGCGCTGAGCCCAGCACTTCGTGCATCAGCTCGGCCGTGTGGTCTTCCCTGCTGGAAACGGCCTGGTAGCGGTGCGGCCGCATACCGCGTTCACGCTCCACAAGGCCCTTCTTCTCAAGCCGTGAGAGGACGGTCAGGACCGTGGTGACGGCAAGCTCCTTGCCCTCATGCCCGGCAGCATCCCCTTTTGCCTCGGTGGTTGTTGCCAGTCTGTCGCGCAGGGTATTCGCGGTGGCTGCTTCGTGGCCCGCCCAGAGCAGATCCATCACTGCCCGTTCCAGTTCGCCAAGACTTGCCATTGCAATACTTCCTTCGATTTCCCCGCACCGGGCCGTTGACGGCCGCGGTGACTGCACTATGCGCTACAGATACAAAAACAAATTTACCTGTTTTTCGCCTGAGTTTCTACGTACGGTAGAACACTCGGCGCGCCGCGGCCTTGTGGGAGCCACTTCCAGGTGGAACTGTTGGTTTACAGTGCCCGCCGCATTGTTCTACACTCTGTAGAAGCCAAAGTTCTACGTCACGTAGAAAAATTGCACCGCCAACCCGAGGGACTGCTGTGGAAGCTCTGGAAATCGCACGCTGGCAATTCGGCATCACCACCGTCTACCACTTCATGATGGTGCCGCTCACCATCGGACTGGGCCTGGTGGTGGCCGTGATGCAGACGTTCTGGCACCGCACCGGCAAGGTGGAATACCTCCGGATGACCAAGTTCTGGGGCAAGCTCTTCCTGATCAACTTCATCATGGGCGTGGCCACCGGCATTGTGCAGGAGTTCCAGTTCGGCATGGCCTGGAGCGAGTACAGCCGCTTCGTTGGAGACGTGTTCGGGGCGCCGCTGGCCCTGGAGTCGCTGCTGGCCTTCTTCGTTGAGTCCACGTTCCTGGGCCTGTGGATCTTCGGCTGGAAGCAGCTGAAGCCTGGCATCCACCTGGCCTGCCTCTGGGTGGCCGTGGTGGGATCGGTGTTCTCCGCCTACTTCATCATCGTGGCCAACAGCTGGATGCAGCATCCGGTGGGCGCGGAGATCATTGACGGCCGGCCGGTCATGACCGACGCCTGGGCCGTGTTCACCAACAACACGGCCCTGGTGGCCTTTCCGCACACGCTGATGGGAGCGCTGGCCGTTGCCGGCGGTTTCCTCCTGGGCATCGCCTGGTACCATCTCTGGCGCAGGCGCACGGACGGCATCGACACCATCGGCGCCGACGGGAAGGTGATTCCCGGCGAAGCCGCCATCCCCGGCCGGGACCGGACCGATTACAAAGTGTGGATCCGCTCGTTGCGGATCGGCGCCGTCGTCGCCATGATCTCGTTCGCCGGTACCGCCCTGACCGGCGACCTGCAGGGCAAACTCATGTTTGAGCAGCAGCCTATGAAGATGGCCGCGGCTGAGGCCGCGTGCCACGACGGCACCGGTTTCTCCGTGCTCAGCGTCGGGAACCTTGGCTCCAGGAACTGCGATGAGATTGTGGCCCTGATCGAAGTTCCGGGCATCCTCTCCTTCCTGGCCAATGGCGACTTCACCACCGAGGTCAGGGGCGTCAACGGACTCCTGGACCAGTACAAGGCCGACTACGGAACCCACCTGCCGGACAACCCGATCTACGGCGAGCGGGCCGGCCAGGAGATCGAGTACGTCCCGGTTATGGAAGTCACCTACTGGGGCTTCCGGATGATGATCGGCTTCGGCGGCCTTGCGGCACTGGCGGCGCTCATTGCGCTCTGGGTTACCCGGAATGGCACGGTGCCCGCGTCCCGTTGGCTGATGCGCCTGGCGGTGTTCGGCATCCTGGCCCCGTTCGGCGCCAACGCGGCCGGCTGGATTTTCACCGAGATGGGCCGACAGCCGTTTGTGGTGGCCCCCAACCCGGACCTGAACGGCATCGACCAGGTGTTTATGTTCACCGCGGCCGCAGTCTCACCGGGAGTGTCGGCCGGTGAGCTGCTGACGTCACTGATCGTCCTGACCGCCGTCTACGCTGCGCTGCTGGTGGTTGAGGTCAAGCTCCTGGTCAAGTTCATCCGGGGCGGTGTGGTGTCCGCGATGCCGGAACTGGCCCACACGCCGGCCGACAAAAACGGGGACGCCAGCAAGGGCCCCGGCACTGGCAAGCCCGCCGACGACGTCCTGGCATTCGCCTACTAAGAAGAGCAGAGGATACTCGAGCATGGAACTGCTGCCCACCATCTGGTTCATCGTCATCGCGGTGCTTTGGACCGGCTACCTCTTCCTTGAAGGCTTTGACCTCGGCGTGGGAATGCTGATGAAGCTTTTCGCGCGGAACAACACCGAGCGCCGGGTGCTGCTGAACACCGTCGGCCCGGTCTGGGACGGCAACGAGGTCTGGCTGATCACGGCCGGAGCCGCAACGTTTGCGGCGTTCCCGCTCTGGTACGCCTCGCTGTTTTCCGCCCTCTACCTCCCGCTCCTGGTGGTGCTGGTTGCCCTCATCTTCCGTGCCGTGGCGTTCGAATACCGCGGCAAGGGTGACACGGACATATGGCGGTCGCGCTGGGACTGGGCCATAGCCCTCGGCTCTTTCTTCGCCGCCTTCGGCGTCGGCGCTGCCCTGGCCTTGACCACCACCGGCCTGCCGCTGAACGCGAACGGTGACCGCGAAGGCGGTGCGTTCGCGTGGTTCAGCGGTTACGCCGTACTGGGCGGGCTGGCCGTGGTGGGGTTCTCCCTGCTGCACGCGCTGGCGTTCCTCGCATTGAAGACCGACGGCGACGTGCGCCACCGCGCGCGCCGCTGGTTCGTCCGGCTGCTTCCGGTCCTGCTGCTGCCTTTGGCAGGCTGGGCACTCTTCATCCAGTTCCTGGAGGGCAAGCCGTGGACCTGGGCGGCCGTGATCGTGGCCGTCATTGCCGCAGCAGCCGCTTGGTTCCTGGCACGGCGGGGATCCGAAGGCAGGGCGTTTATGGCGATGGGGGTCTTCCTCATCCTCGGCAGCGCGTCAATCTTCGGTGCGGTGTTCCCGGTGGTGCTGCCCTCCACCCTGGACCCTGCCTTTGACCTCACTGTTGCCAACGCGTCGTCGTCCGATTACACGCTCGGGCTCATGAGCGTGGTGGCAGCCGTTGGCCTGCCCCTCGTGATCACTTACCAGGCGTGGACCTACTGGGTGTTCCGGCGCCGTGTCAGCGCGTCCCAGATCCCCGCGGCGCACAGCTTCCTGCCGGCCATTGCTGTCCGGGCATTCACCACGAAGGGCTGACCGGCTGTGCGCCCAGACTTTCCGGCCGGACCGGCCACCCGCTCCGCCATCTACTGGCTTGGCCTGCTGGCAGCGCTGAAGGCGCTGTCACTGGTCCTGATGGGGCAGGCCGTGGCTGCCATGCTGGCCGGGCTGGCCACCGGGAACGGGTCGTGGGCCGAGCAGCTGCCCTGGGGCCTGGCGGGCGTTGTCCTAAGGTCCGCCACAGTCTGGGCCCAGGGCATCGCCGCGCGCCGCGCCGCGCTGGGCATCAAGGAGGAACTCCGCTCCGAGCTGCTGGCCCGGGCCCTGCGGAACGGTGCTCGGAGCACCGGTCCGGCCGATGGCGGGCTGGCCGTCCTGGCTACGCGCGGGCTGGATGCGCTGGACAGCTACTACACGCAGTTCCTCCCCGCCCTCGTGAACTGCGCCGCGATCCCGCTGCTGCTCGGGGCCCGCATCCTGTTCACGGACTGGGTCAGCGCGGTGGTGATTGTCCTGACTGTTCCGCTCGTTCCGCTGTTTATGGTGCTGATTGGCCGCTATACCGAGGACCATGTCCGCGAGGCCCAGGAAACCCTGACCCGGCTTTCCGCACACATGCTGGAACTGGCCAAGGGCCTTCCCGTGCTGGTGGGGCTGGGCCGTGCCACCGCGCAGCGCAAGGCCCTAGAGGAGATCTCGGAGGAATACCGCGCCAGGACCATGGGGACGCTGCGCACCGCATTCCTGTCCGCACTGGCGCTGGAACTGATCGCAACCATTTCCGTAGCAGTGGTTGCCGTATTCATCGGCGTCCGCCTGGTGCACGGCGACATGCCGCTTGAGGCCGGCCTCCTGGCGCTGATTCTTGCGCCGGACTGCTACCTGCCGCTGCGCGAGCTGGGCGCCGCCCACCACGCCAGTGATGACGGCCGGGCGGCCCTGGCCGAGACCAGGAAGGTCACTGAAGCACCCGAGCCGCAACCGCTGCCCGCACAGGGACGCGAGGCTGCCGCGTCCGACGGCGGCAGCCGGTGTTCCGTGCCCGGGTCCGGGGGAGTGACGGTCACCGACCTCAGTGTCACGTACTCCGGACGGTCCGCCCCCGCCGTCGGGCCGTTAACGTTTACTGCCCCGCACGGGCTGATCACCGCCCTGGACGGTCCCAGCGGCGCCGGCAAAAGCACCGTCCTTGGCGTGCTGGCCGGGACCATCGGCGACGGCGGCGGAACCACAGTTTCCGGCCGCCTCTCCGGCCTGGCACGCGACGCGGTCGCCTGGGTCCCGCAGCATCCGGTCATGGTGGCGGACTCCGTGCTCGAGGAGGTCATGCTGTACCTCGGTGGCGGAAGGGGCTCAGATACTCCGGCAGCAGCCGAGACGGCCACGGATTGTCTGGCCGCTGCGGCTGCCGGCCACCTCACCGGCCACCATCCGGCCGAACTGAGCCCGGGCGAGCTGCGGCGCGTTGCGCTGGCCCGCGGCCTGGCCCGCATCAGGTCCGGTGCCACCTTGCTGCTTCTCGACGAGCCCACCGCACACCTTGACGGCGTGTCGGCGGCGCTGGTGCAGGACTCGATCCGTGCGCTCCGGGGCCAGGTCACCATCATCCTGGTGGCCCACGACCAGCAGACCCGCGAGCTGGCTGACCACCTGGTGCCTGTTTCCGCCCACGGCATCACGGCGCCCTCCGACGGAGCTGTGCTGTCAGCAGGGACAGGGCCGTCCGGAACCGTGTGCGACGGAACCGGGGCCATTGTGGAGCAAGAGCATGTCCCGGAAATTTCCGGGCGTCATCCGGCGAGGACGCAGACGCCCGCGGCCGGGGATTCCCGGCCAGGCTGGACTGTCCGTCTGCTGGCCGGCCTGCTGGCACCGGTGGCTGGCCGGTTCACCGGCGCCGCCGTGGTGGGGACTTTTGCCGCCCTTTTCGCTGTTGCCCTGTCTGGCCTTTCCGGCTGGCTTATCATCAGGGCCAGCGAACAGCCGCCCATCCTGTACCTGCTCGCTGCCATCGTCGGGGTGCGATTCTTTGGGATCGGGCGCGCCGTCCTGCGCTACTGGGAACGGCTCCTGCTGCACGATGCCGTGTTCGGCGCCCTCACCCGCCTGCGCGGCCGGCTCTGGGAATCACTGAGCCGCAAGGCACTCTCACTGCGGCGGCTCCTACAGGGCGGCAACGTCCTGGGTACGGTGATTGACGACGTCGACACCGTCCGGGACCTGCTGCCGCGGGTTGTGCTGGCGCCCGCAACGGCGCTGGCCGTGGCCGGTTCAACGCTGGTGGCAACCGCCCTCGTGGCGCCTGCCGCGCTGCCGGCCGTTGCCTTGGCAGCAGCTTTCAGCCTGTTCGTGGCGCCGGCCGCCGCCCTGTGGGGGGACCGCCGCTCGGCCACAGCGGAACAGAGCCTGCGGGCAGGCGTCCTGCGGCGCACGTCCGCCGCGCTGGATGCCCGGGCGGAGCTGCACGCGAACGGCATCGCTGCAACAGTCCTGGACGCGCTGCGCGCCGAGGACCGCCTGGCCACCCGGGCATCGCAGCGTTCCGCCTGGGCCGAAGGCCTCGGCCAGGCCATCACCGTCGCCGCCTGCGGCACCGCCGCCTTGGGTGCTGCCGTTCTGA
This sequence comes from Pseudarthrobacter sp. MDT1-22, assembly GCF_054511035.1. Lineage (NCBI taxonomy): Bacteria > Bacillati > Actinomycetota > Actinomycetes > Micrococcales > Micrococcaceae > Pseudarthrobacter > Pseudarthrobacter sp. MDT1-22. The sequence goes on from NZ_JBTNDK010000010.1 coordinate 28,959, forward strand.
CCGCACCCCAGGTGCTGGCAGGAACCATGGAGCCCGCCACCGCCGCGGTTGCTGTCCTGCTGCAGCTTGCACTCGTGGAACCGTACGCGGCGATGACGACGGCGGTGCGCCAGTACCCGGCGCTACGCAGCGTTATGCGCCGGGTCGGTGAGTCAGGGGTGCTGGATGGCGGTGCCACGGAAACCGGGGCCGGCGACGGCCTGCATGCTGTCCCCGCCCGTTCCGGTGCCGCCCCGGGGGTTGAACTGGAAGGCGTCGGGGCGGCCTGGCCCGGCGGGAAACCCGTGTTCTCCGGGGTCTCCGCAACGGCCGGACCCGGCACGTGGCTGGCGGTCACCGGTCCGTCCGGCGCGGGGAAATCCACGCTGCTCGCCGTCCTGCTGGGATTCCTGCCGGCCGCCACGGGCCGGGCCGCGGTGACCGGCACGGTGGCCTGGTGCCCGCAGGAGGCACACCTGTTCGATTCGACGCTGCGGGGCAACCTGATGCTGGGCGTCCATGCCCCGCCTACCACCGATGCGCCGCCTACCACTGGTGCGCCTGCCGCCGGTGAAGCCGAGCTGGAAGCGGCGTTGGCCGCCGTCGGCCTCAGCGCCCTGGTGTCGCAGCTGCCGGCCGGGCTGGACACCCGGATCGGGCCGGGTGGTTCCTTCCTCAGCGGCGGCGAGCGGCAACGGCTGGCCGTGGCGCGGACCCTGCTGACGGGGGCCGAGGTTATCCTGCTCGACGAGCCCACGGCTCATCTGGACGCACAGTCGGGACGGGAAATGCTGGCAGACCTCCGCGCCGGCCTGAAAGACCGGACAGTGGTCATGGTCACCCACAATCCGGCCGACATCCAGCCGGATGACGCCCGGCTGGAGCTCTCGGCGGTGTCCCGGACGGGCACGGCTGCTTCGCTGGTGGGTTGAGTCCCCTCAGCCGTCCACATCGTGGAGGTGATGGACGACGTCGTGCAGGAAGTACTGGGCCAGCGTCAGGACCGTGAATTCGGAACCGTTGCTGCGCAGGCCCCGCCGTCCCCACTCTGACTCCCGGACGCCGGCGAAGGACTCGGCAATCTGCTTGCCCTCGGCCGTCAGTTCGGCGCTGACCACGGCGGGATCGGCATTGGCGTAATCCTTGTCGACTGCCGTTTGGTCCTGGTCCCAGTTCTCAAACCGGGCGCCGTCGGCGTCGAGCATTAGGTTCAGCCGCTGGTCGAACAGCGTGAAGACGTCGCGGACGTGGCAGGCATATTCCAGCGCCGACCACGTGCTGTCATCCGGGCGTTCTGCAACGTCAGGCCGGCGGAGGACGGCCCGCCAGCGCGGGAGCATGTTTTCCACGCTGCCCGGCACCGTGGCCGGTGTGGCGGTGGAAGCGTCGAAGGAGCACTCGGTGCACGGCCGGGAGAGGACCCAGGTCCAGTCCTTTTCATCAGGAATGATAGGCATGGCAGCAGTCTAGGACGGATCGCTCCAGGCCATGGCCGGACCCACCGCGTCCACTGCCTGGGACAGCGGAATCCCCGAACCGTCGCGCCGGCCGTGCTCCTGCGGCAGCGACCTGGCAATACCGGCGAGCGATGAGGCCTTCGCGGGTCCGTGCCCGGCCCACGCCAGCAGCAGCGTGTCTTCGCCCTTGAGGAACCTATGGGCGCGAACGCCGGCTGTTGCACGGCCCTTGGCAGGGTATTCGGCGAAGGCCGTCACTTTCGCCGCACCCGGGGCGGTGCCCGGCAGGGCGCCGCTCGTGCCGGCAATGGTGACCACCACGGCGTCGTCGTCGGCGGCGGTGACCGCCCCGAAGAACAACACCTGGTCCCCGGCGCCGAGCTTGATACCCACCATGCCGCCGGCCGTTCTGCCCTGGGCCCGGACGTTGGCGGCGCTGAAACGGAGCAATTGAGCCTCACGGGTCAGGAACACCAGCTCGGTTTCCTCAGACCCGGCCGACGCCACACCCACCACCTCGTCCTTGTCCTTGAGCGCAATGACTTCCCAGTCCTCGCGGTTCAGGGGGTAATCGGGCTGGACCCGCTTGACCACACCCTGGGCGGTGCCGATGGCCAGGACTTCATCCAGCGGGGCGAACGCCACCAGCGCTTCACCCTTCAGCAGCGTGATGAAGTCCTTGGCCGGAACACCGCCGGCGAGGTTGGGCAGGCCGGACATCGGCGGCAGCACCGGCATGTCCATGACCTGAAGCCGCAGCATCCGGCCCTGTGAGGTGACCGCCGCTATTTCCCCGCGGGCCGAGGTCTTGACCACTGAACGGAAAACGTCGTGCTTGGCCCGCGGCCCGGACTCGGCGAGGGGCTCCTGGTTGGACGTGCGCGCGATCTGGCCCGACGCCGTCAGGATGGCCCAGCAGGGATCGTCCGAGATCTCCAGGGCGAGCGGCGCGGCCTGGCCCTTGCCGTTGGGGGCGGCCGCCAGGGCTGCCGCCACGGTGGGGGAGACGGCCTCGGATTCGAGCAGAACCGTCCGCCGCGGAGTGCCGTATTTTTCGGCGATTTCGCCGAGTTCGGAGGACACAAGTCCGCGCAACCGCTCCTCGGAGCCGAGGATGGCTTCCAGTTCCACGATCTCGCGGCGCAGCTCCTCCTGCTCCTTTTCAAGCTCGATCCGGGAGTACTTGGTCAGCTGCCGCAGCCGCAGTTCCAGGATGTAGTTGGCCTGGATCTCGGAAAGATCGTAGATGGACATCAGCCGGACCCTGGCCGCCGCCACCTCATCCGAGGAGCGGATGATCTGGATGACCTCATCGATGTCCACGATGGCGATCAGGAGGCCCTCCACCAGGTGCAGGCGGTCCTTCTTCTTACCCAGCCGGAACGACGTCCGCCGGCGCACCACATCGATCCGGTGCTCCACGTACACGGAGAGCAGCTTTACCAGGCCGAGGGTCTGCGGCTGGCCGTCCACCAGCGTCACGTTGTTGATGCCGAAGGAATCCTCCATCGGCGAGTAGCGGTAGAGCTGCTGGAGCACGGCGTTCGGGTTGAACCCGTTTTTCAGCTCGATGACCAGGCGCAGGCCATGCTGGCGGTCCGTCAGATCGACGATGTCACTGATCCCGGTCAGTTTCTTGCCATTGACGGCGTCCTTGATCTTCTCGATCACCTTTTCGGGGCCCACCATGTAGGGAAGCTCGGTGACCACCAGGCCGGTGCGCCGGGCCGAGAGCTGCTCGATCTCCACCTTCGCCCGGGTCTTGAAGGAACCGCGTCCGGTGGCGTAGGCGTCCCGGATGCCGTCCAGGCCCACGATCCGGCCGCCTGTTGGCAGGTCCGGCCCCGGTACAAAGCGCATGAGGTCATCGAGGGTCGCGTCCGGGTGGGCGATCAGGTGCCGCGCGGCGGAGATGACCTCCACCAGGTTATGCGGGGCCATGTTGGTGGCCATCCCGACGGCGATGCCCGTGGCGCCGTTGACCAGCAGGTTGGGGAACGCGGCCGGGAGGACATCCGGCTGGGTCAGCTGGTTGTCGTAGTTGGGGACAAAGTCCACCACGTCTTCGTCGAGGTGGTCGGTCAGCGTCAGGGCTGCTGCCGCGAGCCGGGCCTCCGTGTACCGGGGGGCCGCGGGACCGTCGTCGAGGGAGCCGAAGTTGCCGTGGCCGTCAATCAGCGGCAGGCGCAGCGAGAAGTCCTGGGCCATCCGCACCATGGCGTCATAGATGGCGGTATCGCCGTGGGGGTGGAGCTTGCCCATGACCTCGCCCACCACACGGGCGCTCTTGACGTGGCCGCGGTCCGGACGCAGGCCCATCTCACTCATCATGTACAGGATCCGGCGCTGGACCGGCTTGAGCCCGTCCCGGGCATCAGGCAGAGCCCTGGAGTAGATCACCGAATACGCATACTCCAGGAAGGAGCCTTCCATCTCGGACGTGACATCGATGTCCACGATGTTCTCGACGAAATCCTGGGGTGCGTCCCCGGCAGGGGCTGGGCTTTGGCGGCGGGCCATGGGGCTGGTGGATCCTTCTGGGTTACTGGTGGTGCTGTGGTCTGGGCGCAGGTCTGGAGGAAGTTCTCCGGGCACACGGCCTGCGCCGTCAGTTTGTGGTTAGGCTAAGCCTATGGTGGATCAGCCCGGGGACGGCGAATATCCGGAACATTGGGAAGCCGATGTCGTGCTCCGTGACGGTGGCACCGCCCATCTGAGGCCCATCCACCCCAGCGATGCGGACGCGGTCCAGGCTTTCCATGCCGGGCAGTCGCAGAGCTCAATCTACATGCGCTTCTTCGCGTTCAAGGCCCGGCTGTCCAGCAAGGAGCTCAAGCGCTTCACCGAAGTGGACTACAGGGACCGGGTTGCCCTGGTGATCACCTTTGGCGGCGAAATCCTGGGGATCGGCCGCTACGACAGGCTGGATGATCCCCTCGAAGCCGAGGTCGCGTTCAACATTGCCGACGCCCACCAGGGCCGGGGCATCGGCTCAATCCTGCTCGAACACCTTGCCGCGGCCGCCCACGAAATCGGGATCCGCCGCTTCAGCGCCGAAGTGCTGCCGGAAAACCGCAAAATGCTAATGGTGTTCGCCGACGCCGGCTACGACGTCAAACGCCATTTCGACGACGGCGTCGTCAGCCTGGAGTTCAACATCGACCCCACCGAAAAGTCCCGGGTGGTGATGGAATCACGCGAGCACCGCGCCGAGGCGAGAAGCGTCCGGGACCTGCTGGCGCCGTCGTCCATTGCCGTCATCGGGGCCAGCCGCAAATGGGGGACCGTGGGGTACCAGCTGCTCGAACACATCATCGAAGGCGGCTTCTCCGGGCAGGTCTACGCCATCAACCCGGAGGCGTTGGAGCTCGCCGGAATGATGTCCTTCGGCAGGATTTCCGAGGTCCCGGAACCTGTGGGGCTCGCTGTGATAGCCGTTCCGTATGAGGAAGTGGCCACCGTGGTTGACCAGTGCGCTGCGGCCGGGGTCAAGGGGCTGGTGATCGCCTCCGCGGGCTTCGCGGACGACGGCGAACGCGGCCTCGCCCGCCAGCGCAACCTGGTCCGGAAGGCCAGGGCCAACGGCATGAGGGTGATCGGGCCCGCTTCCCTGGGGATCGTGAACACCCATCCCGACGTGAGACTGAACGCCTCCATGGCGCCCTCACTGCCGCGTCGCGGGGGCCTGGGCCTGTTCAGCCAGTCGGCGGCGATCGGTGTTTCCCTCTATGCGGCGTCACACCGCCGCAGGCTGGGCCTTTCGACGTTCCTGTCGGCGGGCAACCGCGCGGACGTCTCCGGCAACGACATGATGCAGTTCTGGGAGGACGACGCCGACACCACCGCGGTGGGCCTTTACCTGGAGTCGATCGGGAACCCCCGCAAATTTTCCCGGATCGTCCGGCGGCTCGCCCGCACCAAGCCCGTGGTGGTGGCCAAGTCTGAAACCATGGGCCTGCGGCTGCCGCCTGGCCACGCCGTCCGGACCACCCAGGCACCCGCCGGTGCGCTGGACGCCATGATGCGCCAGTCCGGCGTCATCCGGGTCGAGACCATCGAACAGCTGATGGACATCACGCAGATAGTGTCCGGCCAGCCGCTCCCGGCGGGGCCAGGGCTGGCCATTTTCAGCAACTCCCTTGCGCTGGGCAACGTGGTGGCGGACAGCGCCGAGGCGCACGGCCTGACCGTGGATGGCATCATCACCGACGTGGATCTCGACGCCGGGATGTCCCTGGCGCTGCCGGCCCTCCGCCGCAGCCTCCAGGACGCTCTCGCGTCCGACGCCGTCCACGCCGTGGTGGCCGCCCTGCTGCCGGTGCGGGGCCTGACTGTGGACCATATCGCTGAGGTCCTGGCCGAATGCTCGGCCGCCGCCGGAAAACCGGTAGTCGCCGCCTTCACCGGCATCCTTGACCCCTCCATCTACGTGGAGGGCATGGTGGGCAGTGAGGGATGGACAGTGCCGTGCTTCTCCAACGCCGGTGCGGCTGTGGCGGCGCTCGCCGCCGTGGTGCGCTACGCGGAGTGGGTGGCACGGGACCCCGGCCACTTTGTCCAACCCGAAGGCTGCGATCCGGAAAGCGCACGGATCCTGCTGGATCAGCTTCTCCACGATGTCCACGGGGAGCAACTCAAGACCCTGGAGCCGGCGTCCGCGGCCCAGCTGCTGGCGCACTACGGCATTGCGGTGCTGCCGTCCGCAGGTTTCGACTCAGAAGAGGAGGCCGTTGCTGCCGCCGGCAGGCTGGGCTGGCCGGTCGCGCTCAAAACCACCGACCCGGCACTTCGCCACCGCCTCGACCTGGGCGGAGTCCGCCTCGACATCGAGGATCCGGATTCCCTCCGCCGCAACATCGCGCAGATGCGGCGCTCGCTGGCACCTTACGGTTCGCGGGCCCTGGAGGTGCAGTCCATGGCCGCGGTGGGGCAGGCGTGCACGTTCCGGGCCATTGAGGATCCGCTGCTGGGGCCGGTAGTCTCCTTTGGGCTGGCCGGGGACGCGGTCAACCTGCTGGATGACTGGGCGCACCGTGTGCCTCCGCTGTCCGCGGCCGACGTGAAGGACTTCGTCCGTGGGCCCCGCGCGGCCCGCAAACTCTTCGGCTACCAGGGCCTTCCCGCCGTCGATATTGACGCCTTGGAGGAAGTCGCCGGGCGCTTGGCCTGGATGAAGGACAACCATCCGGAAATAGCCCTAGTGGAAATCAACCCTGTCCTCTGCGGAACCCAGGGCGTGTCCATCCTGGCCGCAGATATCCGGATCGGCAACGCAGCCCAGCGCACTGACAGTGCCCGCCGGGCCATGCTGGGCTGACCGCGGTTAGCATGTCCCCGGCCGATCTGTGAAAATGGGGGAATGAGCTCACAGCCTTCCCAGTCGACGCCTTCCACCTCCGGCAGTGACAACCAGGCAACCCGCCCCCACAGCTCACACAGCCACACGCCGCAGGGCCAGAGCCTGGACGGTGCGCTCCAGAAAGCGGGCTTCTACCCACGCCTGGTGGCTGACGTCGTTGACGACGCCCTGGACGGCCGCGAATGCGTGGCCCACCTGGTGCACCTCGAAACCCACTTTGACCGGGCCGAAGTCCGCCGCCACATCACCGTGCTGGTCCTGACCGCAGACATGCTGGTGATCACCCACGTGGACGACCAGCAGCTCGATGACGCCGGCGAACAGATCGTGGCCCAGATCTCCACCGAATCCGTGCCCGTCGCGCAGATCCGCTCCGTGGTCCTGAGCTACATGTACTCCCAGCCGCAGGACTACAAGCCCTCGGATCCGGTCCGGGAAGTCACCCTCGCCATTGCCTGGTCCGGCGGCCAGCGGCTGGACATGGGCCCCGCCAGCTGCGGAGACCCGCAATGCGAGGCAGACCACGGCTACAGCGGCACCATTGCCCAGGAGGACATCGTCCTGCGGATCAGCGCCGAAGCCGACGGTCCGCAGGCCGTCCAGGACGCCAAACTCTTTGCCCGCGCCCTGCGGGCCGTGAACACCGGTTCCACGGCTCCCGTGCCGCACGCCGGCCAGACGCTCCAGCCCCGGCCCCGGACGGGTGTGTTCGGAAACCGGCTCAGCCGCGGGCACCAGCAGCGCTGAGATGCCGGACCAAGGGAAAGCAACAGTCTCCTCAGTCTCTTCCGCAGCGGTTTCGCAGGGGGCCGCCCCACAGCTTAGAATGCCGCCCGCGCCTGCCTTTGGCCGGCGGTCCATCGGGGATGTCCTCACCAGCGCGGCGGCCAGCCTCGGGGTAGAAGGTTTCACGAACTCCCTGGGCCTTCCGCCGGCGTCGCGCGTCTGCGTGGTCCTGGTCGACGGCCTGGGCCGGAACCTGCTCAAACAGAAGTCTGCCCACACGCCCTTCCTGCGCTCCGTGATGCAGTCCGGGCAGGGGGAAGTTCCCGTCTGGCTGGACTCCACGTTCCCCTCAACCACGGCCGCTGCCCTGGCCAGCTTCGGCACGGGACTCCCGCCCGGCCAGCACGGAATGGTGGGCTATGACGTCCTGGACCCGGACCAGGACAAAGTCGTCAACATGCTCGGCAACTGGGATGCCAAGGTGGACCCCACTGAGTGGCAGCCGTTTCCTACCGTCCTCGAACGGGCTGCCGATTCAGTTAGTGTGACCACGGTCAGCCTGCCGCAGTTCGGCAACTCGCCCATGACGCAGGCGGCCCTCCGCGGCGGGAATTTCGTCTCAGCCGTGACGGCCCACGCGCGCACAGAAGCCGCCGCCGAAGCCATGGACACAGCCGGGAAGTCCCTGATGTACTTCTACGTCAACGAACTGGATAAGGCCGGCCACCGGCACGGTTGCCAGTCCGAACAGTGGGAACACCAGCTCGAAGAGCTTGACGCAACCGTCAAACGGCTCCACGCGTCGCTCCCGGCCGGGACCACCGTCCTGCTCACCGCGGACCACGGGATGCTCGACGTCCCGGAACAGCAGCGGATCGACTTCGCCGCGGACGCGTCGCTTGTTGACGGCGTGCGGCATACGGCGGGGGAGCCCCGGATGGTACATCTCTACCTTGAGGATCCGGCAGACGCCGCGGGCCGGGAGCGCTTGCTGGGCGCGTGGCGTGCCCGTTTCGGCGACAGGATCTGGGCCTTTACGCGGGAGGATGCCATCGCCGCCGGGCTGTTCGGGACACTGCGCCCGGCCGTCGGGCCCCGGATTGGCGACATCATGATTGCAGCGCGGGACGCGCTGGCCCTCTACGACACCCGCCGCGGGCGCCCAGCCGCCATGGAGGTGGTGGGCCAGCACGGCTCGCTGACCAAAGCGGAACGCGAAGTACCCCTGCTGTGCTTTAAGGCCGAAGGCAAGCCACGGCGACGCTGAGGCGTCAGTCCCGCTTGGTCCCGAAGACGATCTCGTCCCAGCTGGGAACCGTGGACCGCTTCGGTTTTGCGGGCTGCCGTTCAGGCTGGTCCGCGTCATGGTCGTGGTGCTGGCCCGATCCTGCGTCATCGGTGCCGGCCGCGTAGGCCGCCCTGCGCGGGCTGCCGCCGCCCAGCAGTTCGTCCAGGCCCACGTTCGGCGCGGGACGCCCCGGAGCTGTCTCGCCGGGGGCACCCTGCCCTGCGGGACGAAGCGGGGACGCCACAATGGTGACTTCCCTCGTGTCGGTGCTGACGCCGTCGTGCAGTTTCAGGACGTCATCGTCCTCGGAGTCCCGGTGCGGCGGGATGAGGCTCAGCCTGGACAGCATTGACGGCCGCGCATCACGCTTGCGGGTGAGGGGATCGGCGGGCGGGGCGTCGTCCGGCGCGGTGGACTCGGCAGGTGCTGCCTCGCGCATTTCGGGCTCCCGGTACTTCTGCTCCCTGGAATCCGGTTCCGGGACCACCTCCGAGGGACGTGGATGGGCAGCGGGCACGCCGTGGGTCAGCAACAGCGCCAGGGCGTCGTCCGCGTCTTCGTCGACACCCAGACGCTGGCCGCGGCGTGAACGGAGCATATCCAGGAGACCGTCAGATTCCCTGGCCTGCGGGACGGCCTGCGGGCCGGTCGAATTTCGGGCGGCCGCTGCTTCCGCGTCGGTTTCAAAGTCAAACGGGCGGTCCGTGACGGCAGTGAGACGGCGGGCCGGAACGGGACCGTCCAGCGGTTCCAGCTCACTGAGCTGCTGGGCCCAGCGGTTGGCGTTCTGCAGCGACTTGCGGGCCGGACTGAACGTCCACTGCGCAGGCGGCTCTTCCCCGATGCCGGAGGTGCCGTCCTTTTTGGCTTCAAAACGGGCCACCACGGTCCAATTGCCGTCCTGGCGCCGCCACGAATCCCACTCCACGGTGGAAGGTTCAATCCCGTGGGCTGAGAGCCGGTGGTTGACCATGTCGTGGAGGGAAGCCGGGTGGTCGCCGAAAATGGAGCGGTAGGTGTCATGGCCGGGGGAGGGCGAAGCCACTTCCACCTTCCGTGCCTGTTGCGCTACATACTCCCGCTCGGCAAGGACCGGGCCCTCATACCGCTCGACCTTTGCGAGGGGAAGCCCGGAAAGCTCAGCCACCTCCGCTGCGGTGGCACCGCTGCGGATCCGAGACTGTATGTCCCGCGGGGACATGGCAATGGGCGCAGCCGCGGAAGCCGTCTTCGCCGAAGACCGGCTGGCCGTCCGCAGTGCTTCATCGATCGGCAGCTGGAACATCTCGCCGCCGGCACCGCTCAACAGGAGATGCTCCCCGTCGTCGTGTACGCCTACAAGCCGTAGATCCTGCATACAAATCCTCCACCCTGGCATTACTATCAATCGAAACTCTGCCACTCACCGGCCCCCTTTTGGGTTAGGAGCAAGGGCGCGCCGCGATATTCCGGCACTTTCGGACGCCAGTGCGGTCAGCAGCGGGGGTTTGCGCAGTGCCAGCGGACCGCACCGGCGCGGAAGTCTGGATTTTGCCGCGTGCATGCGGAAGGATGAGCCCACGCCGGGCACAAACCCGGCGATCAGATAACCCGACGGCCGCGGTTGATGTGGACGAAAGCGACCTCGCCGCAGGCTACGAGCTTCCCGGGGCGGACCTGTCCGGCGAGGAGCTGCTGGTTCTGGTGGTGCCTCCACAAGCGGACGAGTTTACGTGTTCCTCGTGCTTCCTGGTCCGGCACCGTTCACAGATTCGGCGGGAAAAGGACGGCCACTTCTATTGCAAGGAGTGCGAGGGCTGATCCGGGGTGCCTATTTCCGCGAAAGCGCGGCAGTGAGTTCCTCGGGCCGCCTGGACGACGTCAGCCAATAGGGGGTCCGGTCGGACGGGTCCGTGATTTCGATCCGCACCACCGGGTCGATCCAGCCACGGATGCACAGGTAGGCGAGGCCGTTGAGCCGGGTCCCGCGCTGGGCCGTGGCGTCCTTGCCGTGGAACGCTGCCGCGTCGCCGACGAAGCGGCGCTCAATGGTGGCGCGTCCTACCGTCAAGGCGTCACTGGTGACAAGGATCGTCGGAGTGGACAGCACGAGCAGGACAGCAATGATCGTGAACAGGACGCCGGCCGCCGTATAGCCCGCAACCATGCTGATCGGGGCGAAAACGAGGATCCCGGCACCGGAGATCCCTGCCGCGATGATCCAGATCCAGACGTTCGGCCACAGCCTCTCCCGGAAAACTGCCGGGGTGCCGGCAGAGGGGGCGTCAGGGACGGGCGCGGTGGAGCTGGATTCGGGCATGCCACCAGCTTTCCACCTTTGGCTGGCTATTTCATCTTGGGTTCATCCGGTCTTGGCCTGCGACGTCCCGTTGAATCTAGGACGGAACTGCGGCTGGGCGTTAGAGTGAGTGACTGTGACTGACGAACTTGCCACTGTTGAAACCGTTCCTGACGATGAGCTGGCCGGCCCTGCACCGGATGCAGCCGCAGCCTACGGGGCCCCGACGCTGCAGGTGCAGCTGAAAATGCTCGACGCCGGGCTGGAGGCACCTTCCTATGCCCTCCCCGGCGACGCGGGAGCTGACCTGCGGACCCGGGAAGATGTGGTCCTGGCACCGGGGGAGCGGAAGCTGGTGGCTACCGGTGTTTCCATCGCGCTGCCGGACGGGTTTGTAGCCCTGATCCACCCTCGCTCCGGCCTGGCCACGAAGCATGGGCTGACTATCGTCAATGCGCCCGGCACTGTGGATGCCGGTTATCGCGGGGAAATTTCCGTGACCCTCCTCAACACCGATTCCAGGAACGCCATAGAGCTGCGGCGCGGCGATAGAATTGCACAGATGGTGATCCAGCGGGTGGAATATGCGCAGTTTGTCCCCGTCAACGAATTGAGCGAATCGGTGCGGGGAGCCGGCGGATTCGGATCCACCGGCGGCTTCACCTCGCCAAACGCCTGACACACCCGACGGCGGCAACCAGCGTTGGTTGCCCGCGGCAGCAAGACTTCCGACGGTACCCACCGGGCCCGGCGAGTCACTTTCACAACTAAGGAGACAATCCCCATGGTTTTTGGGCTCGGCAGGAAATCAAAGAAGGAACATCCGGCCGACCCGGACGAATCCCAGGCCTCAGTGGAATCAACGGATTCCGCTGACACGGCCTCGGCGGACGCCGGGCGTCGGGTTTCGGGCCCCTTTGATGTTTCCGAGGTCTCCAGCCGCGAGGGATATGTTGACCTCGGTGCGCTGCTGATTTCCCCGAGCGAGGGGCTCCAGCTCCGGCTCGAAGTTGAGGAAGCCACCCAGCGCGTGGTCGCTGTGACCATGGACCTGAACGGCTCCAGCCTTCAGTTGCAGGCGTTTGCTGCTCCCAAGACAGAGGGACTGTGGGACGAGATCCGCGAACAGATCGGTCAGTCCGTGGGAAGCCAGGGCGGGCAGGTTGAAGAAGTCCAGGGTGGCTTCGGAACCGAACTGATCGCCAAACTGCCCGCCGGTGCACAGGACGGCAGCCAGGGCTACCGGGTGGCGCGCTTCATAGGCATCGACGGGCCGCGTTGGTTCCTGCGCGGCGTCCTGGGCGGCGCGGCAGCGATGGAGCGCGAGGCTGCGGCACCGCTTGAGTCCCTTTTCCGCAAGATTGTGGTCATCCGGGGCGACAGCCCCATGCCGCCCCGGGACCTGCTTCAGCTGCGGCTGCCCAAGGATGCCAGCGTCACCCCGCCGCCTGGTGCCCCCGAATTCAATGCCCCCGAGTTCAAGGGCCCCGAACGTGGTCCGGAAACCACCCAGATTGGCTGATTCCCGCCAAGGTCCCCGGGAATCCTCCCCGGACGCGGGGATGCCGGTCAGCCGGCTGCCGGAACGGGGGAGGGTAGTGTGCCAGGGGCACATCGAATCGGTCACCTACATGCCCGCGGACCGGAACGCGGCATTCACCGCCATTGTCTCGGACCCCGACATTCGCGAGACGGGCGCCAAACCGGCACAGGGAACGGGTGGCCGCCTGCGTGTGGTCTGGCTGGGGCGGCGCAGGGTGCCGGGCATCGAGGCCGGGACCGTAGTCCGCCTTGAGGGCATGCTGTCCCAAAGCCAAGGCCTGCCCACCATGTTCAATCCACGCTATGAAATAGTTTCCCGCCAGGAGAACGAATGACCTCGCCCCAGCAGCCCGAGCCGTCCAAGCAGCCCGAGCCGTCCAAACAGCCCGAGCCGTCCGCGGTGAAGGGACTTGCTGAGGGCTATGCAGCCAAAGCCGGCCTGCACCGCACCCATGACGGCCGGATCGATGTCCTCAAGAGCGCCGGAGGAATCCAGGGCATCGCCGAGAGCATTGTGCCCGGCCTGGTCTTCCTGATCGCCTTTACCATCACGCGGGACCTGACGCCGTCGTTGGTGGCCGCGCTGGCCTCCGCCGCGGTGTTTACGGTGGTCCGCCTCGTCCAGCGGCGCCCGCTGACCCAGGCCCTCGCCGGCGTGGTGGGGGTGGGAATCTCGGCCTGGCTCGCCAACACTACGGGCAAGGCCGAGGACTTCTACCTGCCGGGCTTCTTCACGAACACCGCCTACATCCTCGCCATGGTGATCTCCATCGCGATCAAGTGGCCGGTGGCCGGCCTGCTGTTCGGGATCATCCGCAACGAAGGGCTGGACTGGCGCAAGGATCCCGCGCGGCTTAAGGCTTACCGCCTGGGCACGTGGATCATCGTGGCTGTCCTGGTACTTCGGCTGATCGTTCAGGTCCCCCTGTACCTGATGGGCGAGGACGGACTCGCCGCCCTGGCCACGACCCGCCTGATCATGGGGGCGCCGCTCTATATCCTCGGCGTCTGGATCGCGTGGCTTGTCACCCGGCCGGTACCGGCGGACGCCGACGCCCCGACGTCGGATCAGCCGCCGAGGCCGTCGTCCTCCAGCGCCTGAGTTTCGGCAGGCTGCACGCCTTCGGGCTCATGGGAGGCCTCCTCCGGCTCCTCCGCTGATTCGGGCGACAGCAGCGCACGCAACTGATCCTCGGCCGCGATGGTGGTGACGAAAAACAACTCGTCCCCGCCATCAATGACGTCATCCCGGCTGGGAGTGATGGGTGCGTGGTCCCGGAGGATTGCCACCAGCGTGGCGTCCTCGGGCCAATGGATGTCGCCCACCGTCAGGCCAATGACGTGCGAATCGTGCGGCACCGTGAACTCCACCAGCGAAGCGACGCCGGTCTGCAGTGTCAGGAGCCGGACCAGGTCGCCGATCTCCACCGCTTCCTCCACAAGCGCGGTCATCAGCTGGGGGGTGTTGACGGCAACGTCCACGCCCCAGGAGTCGTTGAACATCCAGTCGTTTTTGGGGTTGTTGACCCGACCCACGGTGCGGCCCACGCCGAATTCGGTCTTGGCCAGGAGCGAGACCACCAGGTTCACCTTGTCGTCGCCCGTGGCTGAAACAACGACGTCGGCGTCCTCCACTTTCGCTCCCTGCAGCGTGCTGAGCTCGCAGGCGTCGCCCACGAGCCAGTGCGCGCCGCGCAGCCCGCTGCGTCCGATGACCTCAGGTTTGAGGTCGATCAGCAGGATTTCGTGCTTGTGGGCCAGCAGTTCCCTGGCGATCGATGACCCGACGCTGCCGGCGCCGACGATAACAACTTTCACTACAACTCCTTGGCGGGTGCTTTGGCCAGAATCTGGGCGACCTGGGAACTGCGGTCCACCGGCAGCATGGCGTGGACTGTGTCGCCGTCCTGGTACGAAGTCCCGGTTTCCGGAAGCATGCCCTCGCCGAACCTGGTGAGGTATGCCACCCGGATGTCGGCAGCTTTTTCGACCTCGCTGATCCGGTGGCCGATCCAGCCGGCGTAGAGGTCCACCTCGGCGAGGACCAGCCGGCCGGAAGGCTCGCGGAAATCACCGGCGAGATGCTGTTCGGGCAGGATGCGGCGCAAGACCTGGTCTGCGCTCCACCGGACGGCGGCCACGGTGGGGATGCCGAGCCGTTGATAGATTTCTGCCCTGCCGGGATCGTAGATCCTGGCCACAACGTGGGGGACGTGGAAGGTCTCGCGCGCCACGCGGGTGGCCAGGATGTTGGAGTTGTCACCGCTGGAAACGGCCGCGAAGGCGTACGCCTCTGCCACGCCGGCCTGCTGGAGGGTGTCCCGGTCGAAGCCCACACCGGTGACTTTCCGGCCCGTGAAGCCCTGCCGAAGCCGGCGGAATGCGCGGTCGTCCTGGTCGATGATGGCGACGGAATGACCGGCGTCCTCCAGCGTATGCGCCAGAGTGGCCCCTACCCGGCCACATCCCATGATCACGAAATGCGCCACCGTATCTCCTCAACTTCCGTAGCCTGTTGCTGCTGCTAGAACTCTACCGGCAGCGCGCGTGCTGCATCCGCCCGGACGCCGTCATGACATGGGCAGGGAATCAGACTAGCTTTGTGGAGTGCTGACTATATTGAATGCCGTGAAACGGGTGCTGGTGGGCAGGCCCTTCAGGAATGACAGGCTCGCCCATACGTTGCTCCCCAAACGGGTAGCACTCCCGGTTTTCGCTTCCGACGCACTGTCATCTGTGGCTTACGCGCCCGATGAAATCCTGCTTACGCTGGCCCTGGCCGGCGTGAGTGCCGTGGCCTTTTCGCCGTGGGTGGGCCTGGCCGTGATGGTGGTCCTCCTGACGGTGGTGGCGTCCTACCGGCAGAACGTGCACGCCTACCCCTCCGGCGGCGGAGACTACGAGATCGCCAACGAAAACCTGGGCAAGTTTTCCGGGCTGACTGTGGCCTCGGCGCTCCTGGTGGACTACGTCCTGACGGTGGCCGTCTCGATGTCCTCGGCGGCCACCTACCTCACCACGGCGGTGCCGTCCCTGCACGGGCAACAGACCCTGTTCGCCACCATCGGCGTCGTAATCCTTGCCCTCGTCAACCTCCGCGGCATCAAGGAAGCCGGCAGCGTTTTCGCTGTCCCCACGTACATTTTTATGGCAGCGATCCTCGGCATGACAGCGGTGGGCGTCTTCCAGGCCGCCACAGGCCAGCTGGGCGAAGCACCGTCGGCGGCCTTCGAGATTGTGCCGGCTCCCGGTTTCGACGAAGGGCTGGTGGGCCTGGCCGGCGCCTTCCTCCTGCTCCGGGCGTTCTCCTCCGGCGCCGCCGCGCTGACCGGCATTGAGGCCATCAGCAACGGTGTGCCGAACTTCCAGAAACCGAAGAGCAAGAACGCGGCCACCACGCTGTTGCTGCTCGGCGTCATCGCCTCGTCCATGCTGGCCGGCATCATCTTTCTCGCCAACGCCACGAAGGTGCATATTGTGCTGGATCCGGCGACGGAATTCCTGATGAACGGCCTGCCGCTGCCGGAGGATTACATTCAGAGTCCGGCCATCAGCCAGATCGCCCAGACCATCTTCGGCCCGGGATCAATCCTGTTCTTCATCGTGGTCGCCGCCACCGGAGTAATCCTGGTGTTCGCCTCGAACACCGCGTTCAACGGGTTCCCGGTACTTGGCTCCATCCTCGCCCAGGACGGCTACCTGCCTCGCCAGCTGCGGACCAGGGGAGACCGCCTGGCGTTCAGCAACGGTGTCCTTGCCCTGGCCGCCGGAGCGTTGGTGCTGATCCTCGCGTTCAACGGCGACGTCACCAAACTGATCCAGCTCTACATCGTGGGCGTCTTTATTTCCTTTACCCTCAGCCAGCTGGGCATGATCCGGCATTGGGGGAGGCACCTCAAGCTCGCCAAGGACAAAGCCACCCGACGCCGGATGGTGAAGTCCCGCACCATCAACAGCATCGGGTTCGGCATGACGTCCCTGGTGCTGGTGATCGTGCTGATCACCAAGTTCCAGCAAGGCGCGTGGATCGCGCTGCTGGCCATGTTCATCCTGTTCCTGATCATGTGGAGCATCCGGGCACACTATGACAACGTGGCCAAGGAACTGGCCGTGGACGAGGACTCCTCGCCGCGTGCCTTGCCGTCCCGGGTCCACGCGGTACTGTTGGTGTCCCACGTGCGCAAGCCGGTGTTGCGTGCCCTGGCCTACGCCCGGGCCTCGCGGCCGTCGCGGCTGGACGCCATCACGGTGGACATTAATGCAGAGGAAACCGCGCATACGGTTGCCGACTGGGAAAAGCTGGAGATCCCCGTGCCGCTGACCGTCCTCGCCAGCCCGTACCGGGAAACCATCACGCCCATCATGGAATACGTCAAGAACATGCGCCGTGATTCCCCCCGCGACCTGATCGTGGTCTACATCCCTGAATACGTGGTCGGCAAATGGTGGGAACAGCTGGTCCATAACCAGACAGCATTGCGTATCAAAACCCGGCTGCACTTTGAACCTGGCGTGATGGTGGCCAGTGTCCCGTGGCAGTTGAAATCGTCCGAAGAAGCCAAAAACATGCAGGATATCCGATGAACCCCCAGACCCAGAGCCACCCCGCAGCTGCCACGGCAGCCCCCACCGAACTGGTGCTCGACGTCGGCCCGGTGGCCCACGGCGGCCACTGTGTGGCCCGGCACGAGGGCAGGGTTATCTTTGTCCGGCACGGCATCCCCGGCGAAAAGGTACGCGTCCGCCTCACCGACGCGGGGGAGTCTGCCAAGTTCTGGCGCGCCGACGTTGTGGAGGTGCTGGAAGCCTCCCCTGACCGGGCGGAGCACTTCTGGCGTCCGGCTGACTCCCTCCGCGCCTGGGCCCACGGACATCCGCCGGTGGGCGGAGCCGAATTCGGCCACATCTCCCTTACCCGCCAGCGCGCGCTCAAGTCGGCGGTACTGGCCGAACAGCTTCAGCGCCTCGCCGCCGTCGAACGCCTGCCCGACGGGCTGGACCTCGGAAACCTCGTGGAGGCTGTGGAGGCTGTGGACGCGGGCGGGCGGGATTCCAGCCTGGAGACTGAGTCAACGTACGACGCCGGCACTGGCCTGGGGTGGCGGACGCGCGCCAGCTTCTCGGTGACTCCGGGCGGCAAACTTGGCATGCACGCGCACCGTTCCGACCACATCATTGCCGTCCGGGAGATGCCGCTCGCAACGGAGCGCATCAACCGGCTGCGCTTGTGGGACCTCGACCTGACCGGCATCGAACGCGTGGAGGTGGCAGCGCCGTCGAACGGTTCACGCCCACTGGTGCTGCTGGCTCCTGCACCCGGCACCAAGCCCAAGCGGCTCAGTGCCATCGCGGCCCAGCTTCCGGACGACGTTTCCGTGGCCACGTTCGACCCCCTCACAGGGGAAGTCGCGCAGCTGCGTGGCCGGACCTGGGTCCAGGAGTCGGCAGCCGGCCACGACTACAGGGTTACGGGCGCGGGTTTCTGGCAGATCCACCGCGACGCGCCCGGGACGCTTGTGGGGGCCGTCACAGAATTCCTCCACAATGGCGGATTCCTGGCGCCGGGTTCCGTGGTGGCAGACCTCTACGCCGGCGCCGGGCTGTTCACGGCTCCATTGGCTGACGCGGTGGGGGAGACCGGGTCGGTTCTCTCGGTGGAAGGAGCACCGGGAACCAGCCGGGACGCCCGCAAGAACCTTCACGGTGCGCCGCAGGTGGAGATCGAGCACGGCCGGGTGGAACGTGTCCTCCGCCAAAAGCCGCGGAATTTCGACGCCATCGTGCTGGATCCGCCCCGGGCGGGCGCCGGGAAGCCCGTGGTCAGCCAGCTGATCGCCGCCGGCCCCCGCGCCATCGCCTACGTGTCCTGTGATCCGGCATCGTTTGCCCGGGACGTGGGGTACTTCCAGCAGGCAGGCTGGTCCCTGGCGGGCCTGCGGGCCTTCGATCTCTATCCGCACACCCACCACCTGGAGACGGTGGCGTTACTGACGCCGGGTCAGTGATGCTACTAGGATGGCGGTAGTAATCCCACGTCGCGCCCCGTATTCACGGCTGACCTCCTGCAATTTGTGTGGCCAGCACTAATTAGGCCTGCCTAACTAGCAAGCGGTCTACCGCGCGACAAAGATGAAACTGTTGCGAGAGGAGTCCTGCGATGAGCACAGTGGACAGCTTCGGTTCAAAAGGCAAACTTAATGTAGCCGGAACCGAATACGAAATTTTCCGGTTGAACTCCGTTGAAGGTGCAGAAAACCTTCCGTTCAGCCTCAAGGTATTGCTTGAAAACCTGTTGAGGACCGAGGACGGCGCGAACATCACGGCCGATCACGTGCGTGCCTTGGCTGGCTGGGATCCCAATGCCCAGCCCGATACAGAAATCCAGTTCACGCCTGCCCGGGTGATCATGCAGGACTTCACCGGCGTCCCCTGCGTGGTGGACCTGGCGACAATGCGTGAAGCGGTCAAGGAACTCGGCGGTGACCCCAAGCGGGTCAACCCGCTGGCTCCGGCGGAAATGGTCATTGACCACTCCGTGCAGATCGACGCTTTCGGCAACTCCGGCGCACTGGAGCGCAACATGGAGATCGAATACCAGCGCAACGGCGAGCGTTACCAGTTCCTGCGGTGGGGCCAGACCGCATTCGACGACTTCAAGGTTGTTCCCCCGGGAACCGGCATTGTGCACCAGGTCAACATCGAATACCTGGCCCGCACGGTCATGACCCGTGAAATTGACGGCGTCCTCCGGGCCTACCCGGACACCTGCGTCGGCACCGACTCGCACACCACCATGGTCAATGGCCTGGGTGTCCTGGGCTGGGGCGTTGGCGGCATCGAAGCCGAAGCGGCCATGCTGGGACAGCCTGTCTCGATGCTCATCCCTCGTGTTGTGGGCTTCAAGCTGACCGGGTCCATTCCGGCCGGCGCCACCGCTACGGACGTTGTGCTGACCATCACCGAGCAGCTGCGCAAGCACGGTGTTGTGGGCAAGTTCGTGGAATTCTACGGCGAAGGTGTTGCGGCAGTGCCGCTGGCCAACCGCGCCACCATCGGCAACATGAGCCCGGAATTCGGCTCCACTGCCGCAATGTTCCCCATCGACGACGTCACATTGGACTACCTGCGCCTCACCGGCCGCTCGGACGAAAATGTGGCGCTCGTGGAGTCCTACGCCAAGGAACAGGGCCTCTGGCACGATGCTTCCCGCGAGATCAAGTTCTCCGAGTACCTCGAGCTGGACCTGTCCACGGTTGTTCCCTCCATCTCCGGCCCCAAGCGTCCCCAGGACCGCATTGAGCTGACGGATGCCAAGGAACAGTTCCGCAAGGACATCCACAACTACGTCGCCATCGAAGACGGCAGCGTGGACGAGTCCCTGGACGAGTCCTTCCCCGCATCGGATGCACCGTCGTTCACGCACGCCGACTCGCACACCACCGAGACCAGCCGTGTTGTGTCCGCAGCGAACGGCGCCCACGGGCGTCCGACCAACCCGGTGCACATCAAGACTGAAGACGGCCGCGAGTTCGAACTGGACCACGGAGCGGTATCCATCGCCTCCATCACGTCCTGCACAAACACGTCCAACCCCTCGGTGATGCTGGCCGCAGCCCTGCTGGCCCGCAACGCCGTCGACAAGGGCCTGACCTCGAAGCCGTGGGTCAAGACCTCCGTGGCTCCCGGCTCCAAGGTTGTCACCGACTACTACAACAAGTCGGGCCTGACGCCGTACCTGGAGAAGCTCGGCTTCTACATCGTGGGTTACGGCTGTGCCACCTGCATCGGCAACTCCGGACCGCTGGACGCCGAAATCTCCGAGGCCATCCAGGCCAACGACCTTTCCGTCACCGCGGTGCTCTCCGGTAACCGCAACTTCGAGGGCCGGATCAACCCGGACGTGAAGATGAACTACCTGGCCTCCCCGCCGCTGGTCATTGCCTACGCCCTGGCCGGTTCCATGGACTTCGACTTCGACACCGATTCCCTGGGCAAGGACGAAGCCGGTAACGACGTCTTCCTGAAGGACATCTGGCCCAACCCGGTTGAGGTCCAGCAGGTCATCGACTCCTCGATCGACAAGGACATGTTCGCCCGCGGCTACGAGGGCGTCTTCGACGGCGATGCACGCTGGAAGGCGCTCGACACGCCGGCCGGTGACACCTTCGCCTGGGATCCGAACTCCACCTACGTCCGGAAGCCCCCGTACTTCGACGGAATGAAGGCGCAGCCGGAACCCGTCCAGGACATCTCCGGCGCACGCGTGCTGCTGAAGCTGGGCGATTCGGTCACCACCGACCACATCTCCCCGGCCGGTTCCTTCAAGTCGGACACCCCCGCCGGCCAGTACCTGCTGGCCAACGGTGTGCAGCGCAAGGACTTCAACTCCTACGGCTCACGCCGTGGCAACCACGAAGTCATGATCCGCGGCACCTTCGCGAACATCCGCATCAAGAACCAACTGCTGGACGGCGTCGAAGGTGGTTTCACCCGCGACTTCACCCAGGCTGACGGCCCGCAGGCATATGTCTACGACGCCGCGCAGAACTACCAGGCAGCCGGCACCCCGCTGGTGGTCCTGGCGGGCAAGGAATACGGTTCCGGATCCTCGCGTGACTGGGCAGCGAAGGGCACCGCCCTCCTGGGCGTCAAGGCCGTCGTCGCAGAGAGCTACGAGCGTATCCACCGTTCCAACCTGATCGGCATGGGCGTCCTGCCCCTGCAGTACCCGGCTGGCGAGTCCGCGGCCACCCTGGGCCTGACCGGCACGGAAACCTTCTCGGTTGAGGGCGTTATTGCCCTGAACGAAGGGACCACGCCCAAGACCCTCAAGGTCACCGCCACCGCAGAAGACGGCTCCGCCAAGTCCTTCGATGCAGTACTCCGCATCGATACTCCGGGCGAAGCCGACTACTACCGCAACGGCGGCATCCTGCAGTACGTCCTGCGCCAGATCTCGGCCAACTAGCCGGAATCTGAACCCACGCAGTACTCTTTCGAAGCCCCGGCCGGTCACCGACCAGCCGGGGCTTCGGCTTTGCATTTTCCGCAAGGCGTTAGAGTTAACAGGCACGTCTACCACCCGAAGGAGGGGTCATTGGGAATCTTGGACACCATCCGGAATCCGCAGGACCTGAACCAGCTGTCTCACGAGCAGCTCGAAGAGCTGGCCGCTGAGGTCAGGAGTTTCCTGATCACCAACGTCTCCCAGACAGGTGGACACCTCGGACCCAACCTCGGCGTTGTGGAACTGACCCTGGCCGTGCACCGCATCTTCGATTCGCCCCGGGACAGCATCGTGTTCGACACGGGCCACCAGTCGTATGTGCACAAGCTCCTCACCGGCCGCCAGGACTTCAGTACCCTGCGCCAGCAGGGCGGAATGTCCGGCTACCCTTCCCGCGCCGAGTCCGAGCATGACATTGTGGAAAGCTCGCATGCTTCCTCCTCCCTCTCCTGGGCGGACGGCATCTCCCGTGCCAGGCAGCTCACCGGCGAGTCGGAGCGTTACACCGTCGCCGTCGTCGGAGACGGGGCGCTCACCGGCGGCATGGCCTGGGAAGCCATCAACAACATTGCGGCGGACAAGCGCCGCCGCGTGGTGATCGTGGTCAACGACAACGGCCGCTCCTACGCCCCCACGGTGGGCGGCTTCGCGGACTACCTCGCCTCACTGCGCCCCACCATCGACTCGTTTCGCGCCGCCCCTGCCTATGAGGGCACGCTGGACTGGTGGAAGAAGAAGCTCCAGAACGGCGGCCCCGTAGGCCAGTTCACCTACAAGAGCCTGCATGCCATGAAAAAGGGCATCAAGGACTGGTGGGCGCCGCAGGGCATGTTCGAAGACCTCGGCATGAAGTACATCGGCCCGGTTGACGGCCACAACCTGCAGGCCATGGAGCACGCCCTGTCCACAGCCAGGAACTACGCCGGCCCCGTGATTGTCCACGCCATGACCGAAAAGGGCCACGGCTACGCCCCGGCCCGGGCCCATGAAGCGGACCAGTTCCACGCCGTCGGCATTATCGATCCGGAGACCGGTGAGCCGACGGGAGTTTCCGGGGCACAGTCCTGGACGTCTGTTTTTGCTGACGAAATCGCGAAGATCGCCGACGAACGCCCCGACATTGTGGGCATCACCGGGGCCATGCTCATTCCCGTGGGCCTGCATAAGTTTGCGGCCAAGCACCCGGACCGCGTGATCGATGTCGGCATCGCCGAGCAGCATGCGCTGACGTCCGCCGCCGGCATGGCTTTCGGCGGGCTCCACCCCGTGGTGGCCGTGTATGCCACCTTCCTGAACCGTGCCTTTGACCAGCTCCTCATGGACGTGGCCTTGCACAAAGCCGGCGTCACCATCGTCCTGGACAGGGCCGGTGTCACCGGCCCTGACGGGGCCAGCCATCACGGCATGTGGGACATGGCAATGGTCCAGATCGTGCCCGGACTCCACCTCGCCGCGCCGCGCGACGCCTCCCGGCTGCGGGAAGAGCTGCGCGAGGCCGTGGCCATCAGCGACGCCCCCACCGTGGTGCGCTTCTCCAAGGGCACCGTGGGCGCCGAAGTGGAGGCCATCGAACGCCTGGGCGACGGTGTTGACGTGCTGGCCCGCCGGCCGGCCGGCTCCACCGAAAACGACGTCCTGATCGTCAGTGTCGGAGCGATGTCCGAACTGGCCCTCGACGTGTCCAACCGCCTGGGCGCCCAAGGCATCAGCACCACTGTGGCGGACCCGCGCTGGGTGCTGCCGGTGCGGCGTTCCATCATCGCGCTGGCCTCCCACCACCGGCTGGTCATCTGCATCGAGGACGGTGTCAGGGCAGGCGGCGTCGGATCGCGGATCCGGCAGGAAATGCGCGCCGCCGGCGTGGACACCGCCCTGAACGAGGTGGGGCTCCCCGCGGAGTTCCTGGACCACGGCACACGCAGCCAGGTGCTGGAGCGCGTGGGGCTGACGGCCCAGCAGATCACGCACGACGTCGTCGCCCAGGTTCTGGGCACAAAGGTCCCCTTCGCGCGCCCCCTGCCAGGCCAGGAGCACCCCACCACCGGCAGCCTGCCGATCCTGTGAGGGAAGAAGACGCACTGAAGTATCCGTCCGCCGTCGGGGATTCAAGCCCGGCGAGGCACACGAGCACCACCCGCGTTCCTGCGGGACTGCAGCCAGGCCAGCTGGTGGTGGCCCGGAACCGGAAATGGAACGGGCAAGCCCACTGGGTGGTCCCGGGGCGGTACCTCGGCGAGGACCGGCACGGCTGGTGGATCTTCCAGGGAACCAACGAATTCTGTTCGCGCCCGGGCGCCGCCTTTTACACAGCATCCGACGCCGTGCTGCTGGTGCCGCGGTCCGGAGACTGGGTGGCCACGTTCTACGACGACGCCCACCCCAGCGGCGTCAGGGTCTACGTTGACCTCGCCGTCGCCCACGAGTGGACGGACATCCGGCCCGCCGTCACCGAGTTCCATGTGATCGACATGGACCTGGACGTGATCCGCATGGCCGGCCGGGGCGTCTTCATCGATGACCAGGACGAGTTCGCCGAGCACCGCGTCGCCATGAATTACCCGGACCTGCTGGTGGATGACATCCAGGCGGCCACGGACGAGCTATATCAGGCCGTCAAGGCACAGCACGCACCATTCGACGGAACAGACGCCGGATGGTTCACGAAGGGACGGTCATGAGCGGGATCATCAGGGTCTACAAACGGGACGACGAGGGAGTACTGCACTTCCGTGAAGGCTGGTTCGACGAGGACTACAGCCAGTTCGTGATGAACTACGGCGTGGTTGGCCACCAGAGCAAAACCGAAGAGACCGATGTGGCGGACGCCGCCGCGGTGGAGGGCCTGATGGATGCCTTTGCCGTCCAGTGCGCCGAGGACGGCTTCGCCGAAATCCCCGACGAGGACCAGTTCTGGGTGGTGGCGCAGTTCGCCCTCAAAACCAAGGAGGGCACGGACCGTGACCGCTACCTTGAGGAAAAGGCGAAGGACGCCCTCATCAGCCACCTGGCCTGGCGCGGCCTGGGAACCGTGGAACGCTCGGAGTTCAGCGACTATAAACTGAACATCTTCTGCCTCTGCCCCGACGTGAACAAGGCTGTCAGCGCAATCAAGGTCTGCAGCCGTGGCGAAGACCTCGACTTCACCAAACTCAGCATCGGCGCCGCGCCCTTCAGCGAACCGGACAACTTCAAACTCAAGCACTCCCCGAAGCCTGCCAACTCGTTCAGCCTCTAGAGGGGAAATCCATGCCTGACTACCGACGCCTGGGAAACTCCGGGCTGACCGTCTCCGTGGTGGGGCTCGGTTGCAACAACCTGGGCCGTGCCAATACGGTGACCGAATCGCAGGCGGGGACTGACGCCGTCGTTCATGCCGCCCTCGACGCCGGCGTGACGCTTTTCGATGTTGCTGACAACTACGGGCGGGAGCCCGGACTCAGCGAGACGATGCTGGGCAAGGCCCTGGCCGGCAAGCGGGATGATGCGGTGGTGGCCACCAAGTTCGGCATGGACGTCCGGGGTGCCAATGGCAACGACTTTGGGGCCCGGGGGTCACGGCGCTACATAGTCCGTGCGGTGGAGGCCTCGCTGCGGCGGCTGGGCACGGACTGGATCGACCTTTACCAGTTCCACACGCCTGACCCCCTGACCCCCATCGAGGAGACACTGAGTGCCCTCGATGACGTTGTCTCCAGCGGCAAGGTCCGCTACATCGGACACTCCAACCGCGCCGGCTGGCAGATTGCCGAGGCGGAATTTGTGGCCCGGGCCGCCGGCGGCACACGTTTCATTTCGACGCAGAACCACTACAACCTCCTGGACCGGCGGGCAGAACTCGAGGTCACCCCGGCGGCAGAAGCCTACGGCCTGGGTGTCCTGCCTTACTTCCCGCTGGCCAACGGCCTGCTGACGGGCAAGTATTCGCCGGGCTCGGCTCCGGCGGGGTCGCGGCTGAGCCATACGCGGACCAACATGGTGCACGACGCCGACTGGGACCAGCTCCAGCGTTTCAGTTCCTTCGCGGCAGTCCGCGGCCTGACCGAGATCCAGGTGGCCTTCTCCTGGCTCGCGGCCCAGCCTGCCGTCAGCAGCGTGATCGCCGGCGCCACCAGGCCGGAGCAGGTCCGCGAAAATGCGGCCGCTGCGGCCTGGGTGCCGTCGCCGGCAGAGCTCGCGGAACTGGATGCGATCTTCCCGAAGGTCCCCAAAGTTGCGCTCTTTTAGGAAACTCCGCAGATGACCAAGCTACTACTGGACGTTGATACCGGGATCGACGATGCCCTGGCGCTGGCTTACCTGGCCTCCTTGCCGGAGGTGGAGTTCGTGGCCGTGACGGCATCGCCCGGGAACGTGGACGCACACCAGGTGGCGCGGAACACCCTCGCCATGCTGGAACTGTGCGGACGCACCGGGGTGGAGGTCGCCGTGGGGGCATCCGCTCCGCTGAGCATTCCGCTGGTGACCACGCCCGAAACCCATGGTCCCCAGGGCATTGGCCACGCCGTCCTGCCGCCGCCGTCCGGGACGGTCTCGGCGCGGCACGCCGCCGACCTGTGGGTGGAGGCGGCCCGGGCACATCCGGGGGAGCTCACGGCCCTGATCACGGCGCCGCTGACGAACTTCGCGCTGGCCATCCGCCGCGAACCTCGGCTGCCAGAACTGCTGGGCAAGGTAGTTATCATGGGCGGCAGCTTCTACCACCAGGGGAACACCACTCCCACCGCCGAATGGAATACTCACGTTGATCCGCAGGCGGCCAAGGAAGTTTATGCGGCCTACCGCGGCCTGCCGGTGGACCGGCTGCCCATTGTCTGTTCACTGGACACCACTGAGCGGATCGAGCTGCGGCCGGAGCATGTGTTGCGGCTCGCGGAGGCGGCCGGCTGCAGTGAGCGGGAGCTGGTCCTGCCGAAGCAGCCTGAAGGGCTCAGGAGCACGGCCGACAGTCCGCTGGTGCGGCACCTGTCCGATGCCCTTCGCTTCTACTTTGAGTTTCACCGTCTCTACGGCCAGGGCTACCTGGCGCACGTCCACGACTACTTCGCTGCCGGTGTGGCCGCCGGGACGCTCGATTACGCAACCCGCTTGGCCACCGTGGACGTCGAGGTTGAATCGCCCCTGCTGATGGGGACCACCGTGGCCGATTACCGGAACCTGTGGAATCACCCGCCAAATGCCCGGATCGTCTCGAACAACAACCCTGAGCAGGCCTTCGGGGAATTGATACGGTCCGTCGGCGGCCTCGCGGCGCGGCTGCGCTGAACGTTCGCCCTACAGCGGCGCGTTTTCAGGCACGTCCACGTCCAGCGCGAGCAGGGCGTTCTCCACCACTTCCATGAGGGCCGGATGGATCCAGTACGGTCCCCGCGCGAGCTGGTGGACCGCTCGGCCACAAGCTTGACCACCCCTTCCTCGTCCTCCATGGCCCAGCCGTAGGCAGTGGAGCCGTAGTCCTGGACGGCGGTCACAACGTCTGTCCCGGCTGTTGCCTGGGACCGGGCTTCATCCTCGGTCAGGCCCACGGAGGCCACCTGCGGATTGCTGAATACCGCAAACGGCACTGCGGTGTAGTCGCTGGTCCGGAGCCGGTCCGGGTGTTCCAGGTTATGCGCCACCACCCGGGCCTCCCGGTTGGCGACGCGCTTGAGCTGGTAGCTATTGGCGATGTCACCCAGGGTATAGACACCGTCAACGGGTTTGCCGCCGGCGAGGACCCGGAGGTTCGCGTCCACGGACAGGGTATGGTCCTCATCCAGGTCAAAGCCGGCGGCGTCCGCGCCCAGCCGGTCGGTGTTCGGCACCCGCCCGGTGGCCATCAGGACGATGTCCGCCGCGACCCGCAGAGGTTTGCCGTCGTCGTCGGCGAACACAACGGTGACGCTGCCGTCGCCGTTGTCCTCGATGTACCCGCCGCCCACCACCACCCGCTCGGGCGGACCGTCGAGGCGCATCACGGTGTCCGAGGTGTGCACGTGCGGCAGGCCGATCCCCGGCACGTCGGGGAGCACAGCCCGGGAACCCGCGGCCACCACCACGCGGTCCGTGGTGAGCTCCACCCCGGAATCAGTGGTGAGCGTCCGCGGACCGGTGAACCGGACGTGTTCCTGGTATAGGTCCACATTCTTCAATTCCTCCGCGCGGTAGCGGCGGCCGGACTCGGAAATCGAATCAATCCGGCCAAAGATCCTGTCCCGCAGCTCATTCCACCGCACCTTGTCCAGGCTCAGGTCCACACCCAGGCGGGCGGCCTCCCTGGGCGCGGCCGCCAAGGTATCCGGGTACACAAACACCTTCGTGGGGATGCAGCCGACGTTCAGGCACGTGCCGCCGAACACGCCGGCGTCGATCATGGCTACCTTCTTGTCATCCCAGAACGGCGTGATCAGCGAATTGCCGGATCCGGATCCGATGATGGCCAGGTCGTAAGGGGGTATTTGTGCCTTTCGGAAAGGTCAGGACGGCAAGTGTGACTGTTAGCCAGGAGTGGCGGCTAATTGCAGCTTAGTTTGGCGGGTTCCAGGTTCCGTCAACCGGTCCGCTTCCGGGACACGTTGTGAGGTCCCCGCGTTACACATCGTCCGTGTCCCGCAGAATCAGTTGAAGCCTGCGAACGCACTCCTGTGCGAAGTCCGGCCAGGTGGACCAGTAGTAGGGAACCCCCGACAGTGTGATGGCCAACGCCCAGGCACGAGCGCGCAGCCGCGTGCTTTTGTCGAGGCCCAGTTCCTCGGCGTACGCATGCCTGGCTTCGGCCGGGAGATCCCAGACCGCGGCGTGCTCGCAGGTCGGATCACCGACCGAGAGACCGCCGAAATCGACCACCCCCACCAGCACGCTGTTTCGGACCAGGAGGTTGGAGGGCTTGAGGTCGGTGTGCATCCAGGTGTGCGCCAACCGTGGCTGATCGAGTTCCAACGCCGCTTGCCAGATGGACTGCAGGCCGTCGAGATCCAACTGGAGTCCCTGTATGCCGCGGCAGGCGTCGAGGTTCGCTGACGTCCCGGTGAGAGATCCCGCAGACTGCCGCCACGGTACGACAACAGTGGCTCTTCCCGCGGTGCGCCCATGAGGTCGATGCTGTGGAGGGCGCGGACAAAGCCAGCCAGGTCCCGGCCGAGCCGGGACAGATCCTGCTCACTTTCCGGGTTCAGCTCTGTACCGTCGACCCACCGGTACACCGACCAGGGGAACGGGTAGCTTTCATCCGGCCTGCCGATTGCCACAGGCTCGGGAATGCTGAGCGGAAGGTGCGGTGCAAGGCGCGGCAGCCATGTCTGTTCCTTGGCCACATCGGCCGCGGTGCCCGACGTCCGCGGCAACCTCACCACCAGATCATCGCCCAGGCGCAACATGCGATTGTCTGTGCCTTCCCCGGCAGGCGAGAGGGCCAGGTGCTCCCAGGCAGGGAACTGGTGATTGATGAGTCGGCGGACTGTCTTCTCCTTGAGGTTAACTTCGTCCGTATGCAGGGAGGCCATGTCTCTAACTCAAACACAGGTCAGCAGTTCGCGGGGAACCTCTCTGGTCACACCGACATGCAACGCCCGGCTTGGCGGGTCCCGGAACCGGTAGACTGATGCCGGATCCGGGCCGGCGCAGACGCCCCCGGCTGCCGCCGAGGTGACATAGGCGGCGTTCCTCACCGCCCGGGCCATCCGGGCGCCACAGCCTGCATCCCAGAAGGAACGCCATGTCATCGCCCTCCCTCACCTTGCCGTCACCGGCCACTGCCCGGAACCGCCGCTTGCTGGAAACCCTCGGAGCGTTGGCCATCGCCGGCACGTACATCTACCTGGTGTTGAACCAGCCCGCGGACATCACCGGCGGCCCCGGCAGCGCGTCGGCCCTGATCGCCCTGTCCGGCTTCCTCGTGGGGGCCGTGCTGCTGATAATCGGCGTACTGCCCACACTGCCCGTGTCCACGCTGGTGCTGATTCCGGTGGCACTGGTCCTGAATATTGTCCTGGGCCAGTTCGTGGGCAGCACCTTGGTGCCCTTCTACCTCGACGCCATCGGCACCGTCCTGATCGCCGTCCTGGCCGGACCCGCCGCCGGAGCAGCCACGGGCGCCCTCAGCAGCATTGTCTGGTCCTTCTTCAACCCCACCGTCCTGCCGTTCGCCGCCGGTGCCGCCCTGATCGGCTTCCTGGCCGGCGTCGCCGCACGCCACGGCCTGTTCCGGCGCTTCTACCTGGCACCGGTGGCAGGGTTCCTGGCCGGCATCATCGGCGGTGTGGTCTCCGCTCCCGTTGCCGCGTTCGTCTTCGGCGGCACCTCCGGCCTGGCCACCGGCGCCATCGTCAGCGCATTCCGCTCCATGGGTGACACCCTCCTGGCGGCCATCACCAAGCAGGCCCTGATCTCGGACCCCATGGACAAGGCCATCGTCTTCACCTTGGTGGCCGTCTTGGTGTACGCCCTGCCGCGCCGCACCCGCCTGCAGTTCCCGTTTGTCCGGCGGCACCGCGTGCTTGCCGGAACAGCCATCAGCCAGCCCACCGGCGAATCCACCGGAAAATCCGCCGGCCAGGACGCCTGACCCACCCCTGATGCGTCTGCACCCCATGACGTCGCTGGCGGCTGCCGGCAGCACTGCAGTCATCACGACGGCGGCTGCCAGCTGGCCGCTGTCCCTCACCGTGATCGCCGCGGCCGCGGGCTTGTCGGTAGCCGGGGGAGTGGCCCGCCGGATGCTGCCGGCGGTGGCGGTCATCCTGGCTCCGCTGGTCCTGTCACTGCTGGCCATGCACGGACTCTTTTTTCCGGAGGGCACCACGGTCCTGGTGCGGTGGGGCCCTGCGCGGGTCACCGTGGAAGGGCTTCATTTTGCCCTCGAGCGGGCTGCACAGCTTTCCGCGGCGGTGCTGGTGCTGCTGCTATGTTCCTTCACCATAAGTGTCCCGGACCTGGTGGCTGCCCTGTCCGCCCGCGGCGTCCACGCGCGGTTCGCGTTTGTGCTCGCCTCCACCCTGACACTGCTGCCGGCCATCAGTTCACGGCTGGGGCGCATCCGGCAGGCCCAGGAAGCGCGTGGCCTGGTGATCAGGCCTGGAATTGTCGGGCGCGCAGGCGCGTTCCGGTGGCAGGCGGTGCCCCTGGTGCTGTCCCTCGTGGAGGAAGCCGGCACCCGCGCGGCAGCCTTACAGGCCCGCGGGTTCGGCAGCGCCGGGCAACACACCAGTTACCGGGCGGTCCAGGATTCTCCGATCCAGCGGTGGGTTCGCCTCGTGCTGGTGTTGGCGGCGGTGGCGGCCATCGCCGCCCGCCTCTGGCAGCCGACGGCGGGTGCTTCTTAAGTGGCGCAAGGCTCACCTCCGGCCCTGGCAGCGGGTATCGAAGAATTTGTCTTCTCCGGCGAGCAGGAACCGGTTATGGCTGGCCTCGACGTGGCCTTCGCCGCGGGATCGCTGACAGCCGTGCTCGGCGGATCCGGCAGCGGCAAGTCGACGCTGGGACGCCTGCTCGCCGGCTGGTTGCTGCCCGGCGACGGCGGGACACTCACGGGTTTTCTCGAGCTTGCTGGCACGCGGCTCCGGTTCACCGGAACAGCCGCCGATCCGCGGATCGATCCCGGGAGCTGGGGCCGCCAGGTGGGCTTTGTGCCGCAGGATCCCTCCGCCGCCCTGTCCACGGTCCGTGCCACGGTGGCCGAGGAGCTGGCGTTCGGGCTGGAAAACGCGGGGATTGACCGTGCGACGATGGCCGGCGCCGTCCGGCACGCGGCAGCACTGACCGGCCTGACCCGGCTGCTGAACCGGGATCCTGCCACGCTTTCCGGTGGCCAGCTGCGCCGCCTGGCCATCGGTTGCGCGGTCATTGCCCGCCCCGCGGTTCTCATCCTGGACGAACCCTTCGCCTCCCTCGACACGGACGGAGCCGAAGACCTTGCTGCCCTGGTGCGGAAACTCGTCCAGGACGGCACCGCCGTCGTGATCCTGAGCCAGCGGGCCGATGCCTTCCTGCACAACGCCGGTACCTGGCTGGTCCTTGCCGGCGGTACCGTGGCCGGGGCTGGCACGCCGGCAGAAGTCGTGGCTGCCGGGGCGCTGGAACTGGCGGGAGTGGTCCGCCCCCGTCCAGATACAGGTCCCCGGCCGCTGGCAGAAGCCGGCTTTCCACCCGTCGTCGACGGTCCGCCGGCTTTGGAGCTGCGTGACGTCTCGTTCACGTACCGGGGGACACAGCGCAGAGGCTGGTTCAGGGCACAACCGGGCCCGCCGGCTGACCCGGTCCTGCACGGACTCAGCCTGACCGTCAGCGCGGGCGAGATCCTGGCGGTGACAGGTCCCAACGGCGCCGGAAAGTCGACGCTGCTTAGGCACCTCAACGGTTTGCTCCAACCAACAGCAGGCAGCGTGCTGGTGAAGGGTCGGAACATCGGCGGACAGCCCGCGGGACGGGTGTCCGGTGACGTGGGGCTGCTTTTCCAGCAGCCCAGGGACCAGCTGTTTGAGCGGACCGTGGAACGGGAAGTCCGCTTCGGACTC
Source organism: Pseudarthrobacter sp. MDT1-22 (assembly GCF_054511035.1). NCBI lineage: Bacteria > Bacillati > Actinomycetota > Actinomycetes > Micrococcales > Micrococcaceae > Pseudarthrobacter > Pseudarthrobacter sp. MDT1-22. The sequence continues at coordinate 61,082 of NZ_JBTNDK010000010.1, forward strand.
GAGCGTGGGCAGCTGGCGGCTGACCAGGCGGTGCGGCAGGCCCTCGCCGCCGTTGGCCTGGAGCACCTTGCCGGGCGGCACCCGGCCGAACTGCCAGCGTCCCAGCAGCGGCTTCTGGCACTGGCCACAGTGCTTGCCCGGCGTCCCCCAGTCCTTGCCCTGGACGAACCGACCGTTTCCCTGGACGGCCATGGGCTGGCCGCGCTGGACCGGGTGGTGCGCAGCACGACGGCGGAGGGCGCCGCCGTCGTGCTGGTCACCCACGACCTGGACTACGCCCGGTCCATCGCGCACCGGCTGGTGCGGATCGAGGCCGGCCGCCTGCTACCCGCGGACTGATTCCGGGGTGGCTGCATCCGGGCTGACCGATTCGGAGGACTGACCCGTCAGGCCCGACGCGACGCCCGGCGCCAGGAAGCGCCTGCCGTTGACCCGTTCGGAGGCGCCAACACGGTCCAGGTACGGCGTGATGCCGCCCAGGAACATCGGCCAGCCAGCGCCGAGGATCATGCAGAGGTCGATGTCTTCAGGACCGGCCACTACGCCCTCATCCAGCATCAGCCCGATCTCCTCGGCGAGGGCGTCCTGCACACGGCGCAGCACGTCGTCCCCGGTGGACGGTGACGTGCCGAAGGACATCAGCGACAGGGTGGACTCCGGGATCTCCTGGGAGCCGTCGGCCGCCGGGGCCCAGAGCGATTTCACGCCGTTCTCGATCAGTTTCTGCAGGTTCGTGGACACAGCGAAGCGGTCTCCGAAAGCGGCGTGGAGGGACTCCTGGACATGCTGGGCAACCGGCAGGCCCACCATGGCACCCAGCGTGAACGGCGTCATCGGCAGGCCCATGGGACGCAGCGACGTGTCGGCGACCTCGGCAGGGGTGCCTTCGTCGAACGCGGCCGTCACTTCGCCCATCAGCCGCAGCAGGATCCTGTTGACCACAAAGGCCGGCGCATCCTTGACCAGCACCGCGGTCTTCTTCAGGCCCTTGGCCAGCTCAAAAGCGGTGGCCAGCACGGCGTCGTCGGTCTTGGGTGCCCGCACGATTTCGAGCAGCGGCATCACGGCCACCGGGTTGAAGAAGTGGAAGCCAACCAGCCGTTCCGGGTGCGCGAGGTCTTCGGCCATGGCCGTGACGGACAGCGAGGACGTGTTGGTGGCGAGGATGCATTCCGGCGAGACGATTGCCTCCACCTCGGCGAAGACCTGCTTCTTGACGTTCAGCTCTTCGAAGACAGCCTCAATGACAAAGTCCGCGTCCACGAAGGCCTCCTTGGAGACCGATCCCGTGACCAGTGCCCTGGTGCGGTTGGCTGCGTCCTGGCTGATCCGTTTCTTGCCGAGGAGCCTGTCCACCTCGGCGTGGACGTAGCCCACGCCCTTGTCCACACGGGCCTGGTCGATGTCCGTCATCACCACGGGGACCTTGAGCTGGCGGGCGAACAAAAGGGCCAGCTGGCTGGCCATGAGGCCCGCCCCCACGACGCCGATCTTGGTGACCGGACGGGCGAGCTTACGGTCCGGTGCGCCCGCAGGCCGCTTGGAACGCTTCTGGACCAAATCCAGGAACGCGTAGACCGTAGCGCGGAACTCGTCTGTCTGCATCAGACCGGCGAGGGTTTCGCACTCGAAGGCGGCCGATTCGGCCCGGGACATGGTCCGGTTGGCGTCGAGGATGTCCAGGACCTTGGCCGGCGCAGGCGAGGCATTGGAGGTCTTGGCCTCCACGAACGTCCGGCCGGCGGCGACTGCTGCGGACCAGCGCCCGGCAACGGCGGGATCAGCGGGATCCACGGCGTTGGCCCGTGCCGGGACCACCTCGCCGGTGATGACGGTGGCCGCCCAGGCGAGGGACTGTTCCAGGAAGTCTGCCGGTTCGAACAGGGCGTCGGCGATACCGAGCTGGAAGGCCTGCGGCCCGTTGAGCGTCCGGTTGTTGCTGAGCGGGTTCTCGATCATCACCTTGACCGCGTTCTCGGGTCCGATCAGGCGCGGCAGGATGTAGACGCCGCCCCAGCCGGGGACCAGGCCGATGAAGGCCTCGGGAAGCGCCAGCGCGCCGGCGCCGGTGGACACCGTGCGGTAGGTGGACTGCAGGGCGATCTCCAGGCCGCCGCCCAGGGCAACGCCGTTGATGAACGCGAAGCTGGGAACGCCGAGGTTAGCCAGCGTGGCATAAACGTCATGCCCGAGCTGGGCCATCCACAGGCCATGATCGCGATTCTCCAGCGACTTCACCGCGGACAGGTCGGCGCCGGCCACGAGGAAGTACGGTTTGCCCGTCACGCCCACACCCACGATCTCGCCGCGTGCCGCACGCTCCTTCAGGCCCTCCAGGACGGTGCCCAGCTCCACCAGGGTATTGGGTCCCAGCGTGGTGGGTTTGGAGTGGTCCAGGCCGTTGTCCAGGGTGATCAGCACGAACACTCCGGGGCTCTGCTGGCTGGGGGCGGCAGGCAGCTTGATGTCCTGGACGTACGAGTGGGTCACGGTTTCGTCGGGGAAGAGCTCGGCAAGCTTGGTGAAATCGGCGGCGCTCATGCTGCGGCTCCTTCGGTGGTGGCTACTGAGTTTGCTTCCTGGACGACTGCTGCGACGGCGCCGCTGTAATCTGTGTATTTCGAGTGACGCGGGTTTTCCCAGATGACGGTGGCGCCCATGCCCAAGCCTATGCACATGGTGGTGATCCCGTACCGGACCGAGGGATCTTCTTCGAACTGCCGCGCGAGCTGGTTCATCAGCCTGACCCCGGAGGAGGCGAGGGGGTGGCCCACTGCGATGGCGCCGCCGTACCGGTTCACGCGGGGGTCGTCGTCGGAAATTCCGAAGTGGTCCAGGAAACTCAGGACCTGCACGGCAAAGGCTTCATTGATCTCGAAGAGTCCGATGTCCTCAATGCTGAGGCCGGCGTTCTTCAGTGCTTTTTCGGTGGCGGGCACGGGGCCGATGCCCATGACCTCCGGTTCGACGCCGGCGTAGGCGTAGCTGACCAGCCGCATCTTGACCGGCAGGCCCAGTTCCGCGGCAGCTTCCGAGGACGCCAGGACGGCGGCCGTGGCGCCGTCGTTCAGGCCGGCGGCGTTGCCTGCCGTCACGCGGCCGTGGGCGCGGAAGGGAGTCCGCAGGGCCGCCAGGTCCTCGAGCGTGGTGCCCGGCCGGGGCGGTTCATCAACGCTGTTCACCGTCCAGCCCTGTCCCGGCTTCAGGGTAGCGACCGGAACGAGGTCAGGCTGGATCTGGCCCTGGGCGTATGCGGCTGCGAGCTTGTCCTGCGAGGCGACCGCGTAGGCGTCTGTGCGTTCCTTGGTGATGGCGGGAAAACGGTCGTGCAGGTTTTCGGCCGTGTTGCCCATGTTCAGGGCGGCAGGGTCAACCAGCCGCTCGGACATAAAGCGCGGGTTCGGATCGGCGCCGGAGCCCATCGGGTGGTTGCCCATGTGCTCCACACCGCCGGCGATGACGACGTCGTAGGCGCCGAAGCCGATGCCGCTCGCCGTTGTGGTCACCGCGGTCATGGCGCCGGCGCACATACGGTCGATGGCGAATCCGGGGACAGTGCGGGGGAGCCCTGCCAGGAGGGCGGCCGTGCGGCCGAGGGTCAGGCCCTGGTCGCCGGTCTGGGTGGTGGCGGCAACAGCGACTTCATCGATCCGGGCCGCGGGCAGGGTGGGGTTGCGGCGGAGAAGTTCGCGGATGCACTTCACCATCAGGTCATCGGCGCGGGTTCCGGCGTAGATGCCTTTCTCGCCGGCCCGGCCGAAGGGTGTGCGGACGCCGTCAACAAAAACGACGTCGCGGACAGTTCGCGGGGATCCGCTGCTTCCGTGGTGGCTCACGTTTACTCCTCATCGAGACGTTGGCGCCGTCCGGAGGCCAAAGGGCAGCACTCGGCAGGACGGCAGTGCACACTATGTTACTCGTCAGTAACATAGTGTGCAAGGCTCGGTGAGGAGCGTTTACTCGGTGGCTGCGGTTGCCTTGGTTTCCTTGGCCGGCAGAGGTTGCGGGTTGAGGAACGCGTCCGTGAGAAGCGGTGCCACCACGCCGATCTGCCATTCGCGGGCACCGAGGGCGCGCAGCTCGGCGGCTACTGTTTCTTCGGTTATGCCCGACGGCGGACGCCACGCCACGCGGCGCAGGTAGTCCGGCGTCAGCAGATTCTCCACGGGAAGGTTCAGTTCCTCCGCTTTCTCCTGCAGGAGCGGACGGGCGGTGGACAGGCGTGCGGCGGCCTCAGGGTCCCGATCGGACCACACCCGCGGCGGGGGCGGTGCGTTGGTGGGCAGGTGCAGCGGCGGAAGGTCCTCAAGATCGCGGGCAGCGGCGATGCACCGGAGCCACCGGGGTGCCTCACGCTGAGCCGCACGGCCATAGAAGCCCTTGGTGCCGAGCAGCTGGGGAACGGTGGACGGCATGGCCTTGGCGGCGGACACCAGGGCGGAATCTGGGATCAGCCGTCCCGGTGCCACATCGCGCTTCTGCGCCAGGGAATCGCGCTCCAGCCACATTTCGCGGACCGCGGCCAGCTGGCGCCGGTCGCGGATCTGGTGCAGGCCCGACGTCTTGCGCCAGGGGTCAACCCGGGGAGGCGCGACGCCGGCGGCAAGGATTGCGGCAAATTCCTGCTCGGCGTATTCCAGCTTGCCGTCGGCCTGCAGCAGTTCGATGAGTTCTTCGCGCAGCTCGGTCAGGACTTCCACGTCCAGGGCGGCGTAGCGCAGCCACGGCTCGGGCAGCGGCCGCGTGGACCAATCGGCGGCCGAATGTTCCTTCGCCAGGCCAAACCCGAGCAGCTGTTCGATGACGGCGGCCAGGCCAACGCGTGGCAGGCCGGCCAGCCGTGCGGCGAGCTCCGTATCGAAGAGCCTGTCCGGCCACATGCCCAGCTCCAGCAGGCAGGGCAGGTCCTGGCTGGCTGCATGCAGGATCCATTCCACCCCCTGGAGCGCATCGTTGATGATGGACAGGTTCTCGAACGGTTCAGGATCGATCAGCCAGGTACCTGAGCCTTCGCGCCGGATCTGCACCAGGAACGCGCGCTGGCCGTACCGGAATCCTGAGGCCCGTTCTGCATCAACCCCTGCGGGCCCTGTGCCGGCGGCGATGGCTGCCGCGCACCGCTCCAGCCCGGACTGCGTTTCGATAACCAGCGGCACGCCGTCGCGCGGTGCGTCGAGGTCAATGACTACGGGGACCTGGCTGTCGAAGCCTTCCACCGTGATGTGGGGAGTGGTATCAGCAGCCGGAGCGCCGGCCGTGGTGTTTTCCGGAATATGAGGGGTCATGATGCCTTCAGTTTACCGACACGGGGCAGTCCTAGTTCCGGCGCCGGCGCGGAAGGGCCGTGACGCCGTCGGGCAGAGGGGGGAGTCCGGCGAACGTACAGACCATGTCTGACCATGCTTCCAGATGGGCGGTGACGTCCGACGACGCCGGAGTCCAGGAAGCGCGCAGCTCGATATCGATCGACCCGGGCCGGTCGGAAAGTGTTCCAAAACTCTCCGATAGGACGCGGGTGGCGGTCCCGCCGGCCGCCCGGTAGGGGGCCTTGTGATTCTCCAGGGCCTCCACGAGCCAGGTCCAAGCGACGGTGCCCAGCATTTCGTCATTGCCCATTTCGGGCTCAAGCTGGGCCCGAATGTAGGTGACAATCCGGAATTCGCCGTCCCAGACTGCTGAGCCTTCCGGGTCGTGCAGCAGGATGAAGCGGCCCGTGGCCAACTCGGTGTCGTCGTCGTCCTCGGTGCCGGACGCCGCGGCCAGGGCCATGGCGGCGGGCCCGTGGACCGGTGTGGTGCCGCTGCCCGGTCCGGGCGCCATGACCTCGGCCCCGAGCGCCACGGCGAACGGTGCCAGGCGCGCCGGGGCGGGAATTTCCGCCAGGCGCAGTTCACTGCGGCATTGGGCCTTCCTGAGGGTTCCCAAGGCGTGGAGAAATTCCGGGGGAACCTGGGCTAGTGCGTTCACCTTCGCAGATTACGCAACAGCAGGGGGGAGGCAGTGCAGGCTCGCCGTCGGCCGGCCCATGCTATCCGGCCTCCTTGCCCGCGTGATGGGCCGCAAGTTCCCTTCGGATCGCGGCCACAAAGGCGTCGACATCATCCTCACTGGTGTCGAAGGAGCACATCCAGCGGACCTCGCGGGCGGCTTCATCCCAGTCGTAGAACCGGAAGGACTCCCGCAGGCGGTCAGCTATGCCAGCCGGCAGGACGGCAAACACACCGTTGGACTCCGTCTTCTGCGTGGGCTCCACACCCTCGATCGAGTCCACCGCGGCGCGGAGGCGTGCGGCCATGGCGTTGGCGTGCGACGCCGAACGGAGCCACAGGTCGCCTTCCAACAGGGCGATGAACTGGGCCGACAGGAAGCGCATTTTCGAGGCAAGCTGCATGTTCATCTTGCGCAGGAACTTCAGGCCGTGGGCCGCTTCGGGGTTCAGGGCCACAACCACTTCGCCGTACAGCAGCCCGTTTTTGGTGCCGCCGAAGGAGAGGATGTCCACGCCGGCGTCGCGGGTGAAGGCCCGCAACGGCACGTTTAGGTGCGCGGCGGCGTTGGCCAGCCGCGCGCCGTCCATGTGGAGTTTCATGCCCTTGGCGTGGGCATGATCGGCGATGGCCCGGACCTCATCCGGGGTGTAGCAGGTGCCAAGCTCGGTGGTCTGGGTGATGGACACTGCCAGCGGCTGTGCCCGGTGTTCATCGCCCCAGCCCCACGCCTCGCGGTCAATCAGCTCCGGCGTCAGCTTGCCGTCCTGGGTGGGGACATGCAGGAGTTTGATCCCGCCAATCCGTTCCGGAGCGCCGTTTTCGTCCATATTGATGTGCGCCGTCGAAGCGCACACCACAGCCCCCCAGCGCGGGAGCAGCGACTGCAGGGAAAGCACGTTGGCCCCGGTGCCGTTGAACACCGGGAAGCATTCGATGCCGGTGCCGAAGTGCTCCTCCATCAGCTCCTGCAGCCGTGTTGTGTAGTCGTCCTCGCCGTAGGACACCTGGTGGCCCTCGTTGGCAGCCGCGAGGGCGGCCAGGACCTCCGGGTGAACACCCGAGTAGTTGTCCGACGCGAAACCGCGGACGGACGCGTCATGCAGCCGGGCGGCGGGATTTTCAACCCGAGGGGCGGCATCTGCCGTTGTTGTCATTGCTTTGCTCACGTTCTCAGTCTAGGGAGGTTGGGTCCGGCCGGTCCGGGGCCAGCCTGTCAGCGGAATTTGCGGTCAGGGGGTCAGGAGCAGGCGCTGGCCGTTCAGTTCGGCTGCCGGGCGGCTGAACAGCCCGACGACGGCGGCGGCCAGGTCCTCAACGTCGGTGGCGCCGGGGAAGGTCCGTTCCGGGTGCGCCTTCCGGAGTTCCGCGTCCACCAGAGCTTTCACCACCAGGACGACGGCGGCGCCGCGCAAGGCGGTGCCCTCATCCGCAGCCCCGCGGGCCAGGCCCTCCGCCATCGCCAGGGTCCAGGTCTCGGCGGCGGCCTTCGCCGCCACGTAGCTGGCCGTCGCCGCCGTGGGCTTGTCCACCGCGGTGGAGGACACCACGGCAAACCTTCCGGTTCCGGCGGCGGCCAGGTCGGTGTAAAAGACCCGGGACACATTCCTGAGCGTCGTGACGGCGCCGCGCTCCAGGAAGTCCCAGTCGGCGTCACTTTGGTCCGTGATGCCCTTGGCGCCGCGCCAGCCGCCGACGAGGTGGATGACTCCGTCCACGCGCCCGGCGGTTTCGGCCAGAAGGGTCTTCCGGAGGGCCTGGACGTCGGCGAGATCCGCAAGATCGCACACCAGGGGAGTGACGCCCTCGCCCGCCCGCCTCGCCGCAGCGTCGATGCGCGTCCTGTCCGCGCCAACCGTGAAGACCCGGAACCCCGCCTGGTGCAAGGCCCCGGCCACCGCGATCCCGGACGGTCCGCTGCCGCCGGTGACCAGGACGTTCAGCCCGGGGGCATGGTCCGGAACAGGAGCCACCGGCGGTGCGTCGGTTTCGCTCACAGCGCGGACGCTGCGGTGATGCCGGCGGTGGATTCGATGACTGGACGCATTTTCTTCTCCAAGGCTTCGTAGAACATGGACAGCGGAAATTCGTCGTCCAGCACCTGGTCGGTGAGGCCGCGGGGCGGACCGGCGACGGGAAGCGCGTCGGGGCCCTTGGCCCAGACTGATGCGGGGTTGGGCGTAACCGTGGCGGAGATCAGCTGGTACGCGGCAAGCCAATGGGCCATCTTCGGCCGGTCAATGGAACGCCAGTAGAGCTCGTCGATCGAGGCGCCGAGGCCGATCACCGCGTCCGCCACCTGGTCCCAGTCGATGCTGAGCCGGCTGTCGGTCCAGTGCAGGACGTGGTGCTGATGCAGCCAGGCGAAGAGCAACTGTCCGCCGAGCCCGTCGTAGTTGCGCACCCGGTTGCCGGTGATCGCGAAGCGGAAGATCCGGTCGAAGATGATGGCGTACTGCACCAGTTTCGCGTGCCGGCGTGCTTCCGGCCCGGCGTCTTCGTCCTGTTCGATCCGGACGGATTCACGGAAGGCTGTGAGGTCGCAGCGCAGTTCTTCCAGCGAATACAGGAAGTAGGGCATCCGCTGCTTGATCATGAACGGGTCAAAGGGCAGGTCCCCGCGCATGTGGGTCCGGTCATGGATCAGGTCCCACATCACAAACGTGGCCTCGGTCAGTTCCTGGTCGGCCAGGAGTTCCGCGGCGCCCGCGGGCAGGTCCAGGGAGGTGATGTCTGCCGCCGCGCGCAGGACCCGGCGGAACCGGGCAGCTTCCCGGTCCGCAAAAATAGCGCCCCAGGTGAACGTGGGTGTCGCCCGGACGGCCACGGTTTCGGGGAACAGCACCGCCGAGTTGGTGTTGTAGCCGCGGGTGAAGTCCAGGAACCGGATGGGCACAAAGAGCTTGTTGGAATAGTCCCCGGCCTCAAGGCCGGCCACAAAATCGGGCCAGATGACCTCGATCAGTACGGCCTCCACGAGCCGGCTGCTGCTTCCGTTCTGGGTGTACATGGGGAAGATGACAACATGCTGCAGGCCGTCCTGGCGCTGCAGCTGGGGCTGGAACGCCAGCAGCGATGCGAGGAAGTCCGGGACGGCGAATCCAGCCGTGGCCCACGCCTGGAAATCAGCGACGACGGCGTCAAGGTAGGCCGCGTCGTGCGGGAACAGCGGTGCCAGTTCGGCAAGCGACTCCGTGATGGCGGCAACCTGCAGGGCTGCCTCGGCGTGATGGCCGGCATCAGGCACGGAGCCGTCCTGGACCTGCAGTGCCTGCAGGGATTCGGCGGCGCTCCTGAGGCGGAGCCAGGCGGGATTTTCGGCGGTGATCCTCGTAGGGGCCACGGTCACGGTGACGGTCATGGTGTGACTGCCTTTCTCATTGCTTGGGGCATCTACGGCGAGCGTAGCAAGCAACCAGAGTCTCTAACTCAAATCGAGCCTGGGCATAAGATACTCTCGGGCTCGAGGCGCCTCGCGGCTCCGCCAGATGTAGGCGGAGCCACGGCTGGCGGACTCAGGACTTCGTGGATTCTTCCCCCGCAGCGCCGCGCGGCACCAGTTTCAGGGACACCGAATTGATGCAGAAGCGCTGGTCCGTGGGCGTGCCGTAGCCCTCACCCTCAAATACGTGGCCCAGGTGTGAATCACAGTGCGCGCACCGTACCTCCACCCGCTTCATGCCGAGCGTCCGGTCGTGGATGTAACGGACGGTTCCCTCGGCGAGCGGTGCCCAGAAGGACGGCCAGCCACAATGCGAGTCGAATTTTTCGTTGCTCCGGAAGAGCTCGGTGCCACAGGCACGGCATTGGTAGACACCCTCCGTATGGGTGTCCACGTACTCGCCGGTGAAGGGGCGCTCCGTACCCGCCTGCCGCAACACGTGGTACTCCTCCGGCGTGAGTTCCTGCCGCCACTCGGCGTCGGATTTCCGGTAGGCGGGTTCCGCAGCGACGGCGTCGGCAGCCGGAACGGGGACGGAATCCGTGGCCTTGTTCTCGAAGATGCTCTTACCAAAGATGCTCATAGTCAGCTCAACGCTCAGGAGTCGCCGATAAATCCCGAACCGGCATACAGGTGGAGCACGGGGAGCCCCAACTGGTCCTGGGCTTTGTTGGCCCAGTCCGTGTGGAACGTATCCGCAACTGCGTGGGGACGGGTGATCACCACTGCCTGGGCTGCGCCGAGTTCCTTGACCTTGGCAACGAGGCCTTTAACGGCCCCGCCGTCCACTACCTCGCCCGTTACCCCTGCGCCCAGCCCCTCCAAGGCGGCAAGCGAGACGGACAGTGTCTCTGCAGCCTCGGCCCGTTCAACGGTGGGGTCCGGGGCGTGGGCGGTCAGTTCGCGGAACGCCTTAGCAACGTCCAGCAGGGAGAGATTCTCAAGGAAATCCACCAGCAGATGCCGTTCAGTGTTCCCTGGAACCAGCAGGACAAGGGGAGTGTCCTGCCCGTCCACCAGGCGTTCTATGTTGACGCGGTCGTCCGCGCCCAGGGGTTCTTCGGTCAGGATGACGATTGGATCGCTCATGGCATCAGCCTAGTCGTGCGCACCGGCGCCTGCATCCATTTGGGCCGCACGGTGCACGCGGTGTCATGAGCGCGGCGTCCCCGGGGCCGGCAGAATTCCGATGCCACGTGCCGGACGGAATATGGTCAACCCGTCTGCGGCAGTAAGAATGGTTCCATGGCACCTTCCACGCGCACCTCCACGTTGACGGCGGCAGTTCCGACCCAGGCCGACGGCCGTATGTCGCTGCGCGCCAAATGGGCGCTCGGCGGCGTCATTGGCGGCGGGGCCCTTGCCGGCCTGCTGGCCACCGGCTCCTCCGCGCTGGCGCTCTATTTTGCCCGGCGTGTGATCACTCCCGTCCGGCAGCGGACGGCGGACCAGGAAGTCCTCGCCGTGCTCCGGGAAGGGGGCGGCCGCCAGGTCATCCTGACAGCCACTCCAGAGACCACGGTGGAGGGTGTCTATGGGTTGTTTTTCGACGGCGGGAAGGGGCACGCCCGGATCGGGCGGATTGTGTCCTATTCGCCGGCGGACGGCACGGTCCTGCGCGAAGTGGAAGCCGTCTATGCCGGCGATCTTGATACGGCCCGCCGCGGATGGTGGAGCGGTGCGCTCTACCCGGATCCCGCCACCGCCGGCTTTGCGGCGGAGGACGTGCAGATCGACGTCGACGGCGGCACGGCACCGGCGTGGCTGGTCCGGGCCGGCGGGACGTCCCGGACCTGGGCAATCATGGTTCACGGCCGCGGGGCAACCCGCCAGGAGGCTCTCCGGGCGGTCAGCCCAGCCCTCGAACTGGGGCTCACCAGCCTGCTTGTCTCGTACCGGAACGACGGGTTGGCGCCATCGGCCGAGGACGGCCGGTACGGCCTGGGATCCACGGAATGGCACGACATAGAGGCCGCCATCGAGTTCGCCCTGGCCAACGGCGCCGAGGAAATTGTTCTCTTCGGCTGGTCCATGGGCGGCGCCATCTGCCTGCAGACGGCCGATCTCTCGCCGAACCGTCACCTGATCCGGGCCATGGTCCTGGACGCGCCCGTCATCAACTGGGTCAATGTGCTGGCCCACCATGCGCAGATCAACCGCATACCGTCCCTCGTTGGCCGCTACGGGCAACTGATGCTGGGCCACCCCGTGGGCCGCAGGCTCACCGGCCTGGCAGCACCCGTGGACCTCAAAGCCATGGACTGGGTGGCGCGCGCCGTGGAAGTCCGGACGCCCACCCTGATCATCCACAGCGTTGATGACGAGTACGTTCCCTATGAACCCTCCGCCCTTCTGGCGGAGCGGAATCCGGACATGGTCACGTTCGAAACGTTCAACCACGCCAGGCACACCAAGGAATGGAATGTCGATCCCGAACGCTGGGAGAACCTGATCAAGGCGTGGCTCCGGCCGCAGTTGGCTCCGCGGCTCAACCCAGGGCAGCACCGCTAAAGTGTGCGCGTGCCGATGGCGGCTGTCACCGCGGACGTCAGCCGGATGAGGTCAGCCGGTGCAAGCTCAACGTCCAGGCCGCGTTTGCCACCGGAAACCAGCATCGTCCCCAGATTGAGGGCGCTGCTGTCCACCACCGTGGGCGATGACTGGCGCTGGCCCAACGGCGAGATCCCGCCCAGGACGTAGCCGGTGCGGCGTTCAGCAGCCGCAGGGTCTGCCATCGAAGCCTTCCTGGCGCCCAGGGCGGCCGCGAATGCCTTCAGGTCAAGGCTTCCGCTGACCGGCACAACCGCCACGGCCAGCCGCCCTTCCACTTCCACCATGAGGGTTTTGAAGACCGACTCCGGAGCGATGCCCAGGGCTTCGGCGGCTTCTGTGCCGTAGCTGGCCGCGGAAGGATCGTGGGCATACGGATGCAGCACAAACGGAACGCCGGCAGCAGCCAGGGCGGCTGTGGCCGGCGTTCCGTTTGAAGAACTCTTGCGTCCCAAAGCGTTCAGTTTCCTGTTAGGAGGTCAGCTGATCAGGACGCAAGCCGGGACGTAGCGGCGACCTTGCGTTTGATCCGTCCCAGCATGGCGGTCATGCCACGCATCCGCAGTGGCGTGATGGCCCGCGTCAGGCCCAGCAGCTCCGGCATATCGTCCGGCACCGCCAGGATTTCAGCGGCGCTGAGTCCGTCGAGCCCCTCGTGGAGCACGCCAGCGAAACCCCGCGTGGTGGGGGCTTCCGGTGGCGCCTTGAAGTAGAGCCGAACGGCGTCGGCCGGGCCGGCGTCGTTCTTTTCCGTTTCAATCGTCAGGAACAGCGGCGACTGGCATTCCACCACCTGCTCCAGGAGCTCGGGGTGGTCCTTCAGCCGGTCAGGCAACTCCGGCAGTTCGCGCGAGAACTCAAGCAGCAGCTGAAGCCGATCGGGTTCGGTCAGGGCCTGGAAGTCATCGACGATTTCCGCCAATGCGGCGGGCAGGTCATGTGTAGTCATCTGTTCCAGTTTACGCCGGGACCGTGCCGCGTTCCGTGCCCTTGGCGATGGGAACACGGACGGCGTTGCCCCACTCGGTCCAGGAGCCGTCGTAGTTCCGGACAGTGTCAAAGCCCAGCAGGTACTTGAGCGCGAACCAGGTGTGGCTGGAACGCTCGCCGATGCGGCAGTAGGCCACCACGTCATCGCCGGCGGTCAGCCCGGCCTCGCCCAGGTAGAGGGCCTCGAGCTCTTCCCGGCTGCGGTACGTTCCGTCCGGCGCAGCGGCGCGCGCCCAGGGGATGGATGCTGCCGTGGGAATGTGGCCGCCGCGGAGCGCTCCTTCCTCCGGGTAGGCCGGCATGTGGGTCCGCTGGCCGGTGTATTCCTCGGGGGAGCGGACGTCAATGAGCGGCTTGCCGAAGTGTGCCAGCACATCTTCCTTGAACGCGCGGATGGGGGCGTCGTTGCGCTCCACCACCGGGTAGTCGCCGGGCGTCGGGGAGGTCCGCTCCGTGGTCAGGTCGCGGCCTTCGGCGATCCACTTGTCCCGGCCGCCGTCGAGCAGCCGGACATCCTCGTGGCCGAACAGCGTAAAGACCCAGAGCGCATAGGCGGCCCACCAGTTGGACTTGTCGCCATAGATGACCACGGTGGTGTCGCGCGAGATGCCCTTGGCGGCGGCCAGGGCGGCAAACGCCTCGCCGCCCACGTAATCGCGGGTCACGTCATCGTTGAGGTCCGTGTGCCAGTCGATCTTGACTGATCCGGGGATATGGCCGGTCTCGTAGAGGAGGACGTCCTCGTCGGATTCGACCACGACAAGGTTTCCGTCCGCCAAGGCGCCGCTTTGGAGGGCGGCTGCGAGCCATTCGGTGGACACCAGGCGCTCCGGGCTGGCGTAGGCGGCGAACTTCTCGTTCTGTTCAACTGCGTAGGACATGGTGATGGCCTTTCACTGAGACACACGGCGGATGCTGTAGAAGGAAAACCTGCCTCCCACACTAGCCACGGCCGGCCGCCCTGTCCGCCTCTTTGTTAACAGTGGGAAATATGGCCTTCGTCACGCCGGGGCCCTTGCCGGCGCCATCGCGGGGGAGGCCAGTGCCATTGCCGGTATTCTTTCTGGGGACAACCCACCAGCAGAACGGACCACCTTGGTACAGATCGAACAGCTTGCCGCCCGCACTCCGGCGGTTTCGGTGGATGAGCTCCTCAAGGGTTTCTATCCGTCCGCACGGTTCGGCCAGGTCTCCTTTGCCAGCTACCGGCCGGACCCGAACCAGCCGTCCCAGGCGGCGGCGGTCAAGGGGCTGGAAGGGTTCGCCGGGGGAGTTGGAGCAGGCGACGGCGATGGCCTGTTCAAGAAGTTCTTCACCAAGAAGGTCGCTACCAGGGCGGGGATCTACCTCGACGGAGGATTCGGCGTCGGCAAAACCCACCTGCTGGCCTCGCTGTGGCATGCCGCCCCGGGCCCCAAGGCCTTCGGCACGTTTGTGGAATACACCAACCTCGTGGGCGCCCTTTCCTTCCGCAAAACTGTTGAGGCACTGAGCCACTACAAGCTGGTGTGCATCGACGAATTTGAGCTGGATGATCCGGGTGACACCGTGCTGATGTCCCGTTTGATGCGTGAACTGGCCGACGCCGGCGTCAAGCTGGCTGCCACGTCCAACACGCTGCCGGGTTCGCTGGGCGACGGCCGCTTTGCCGCCGTCGACTTTGCCCGTGAAATCCAGGTCCTGGCGGACCAGTTCGACGTCATCAGGATCGACGGCGAGGACTTCCGCCACCGTGGGCTGCCCGCCGCCCCGGCACCGCTGAAGAACAGCCAGCTCGCCGCACAGATGAAGGCCGAGTTCGACGGCAAGACCGTGGCAGAGGACGAATTCAGTTCACTGATCGGCCACCTGGCCGGTGTCCACCCGAGCCGCTACCGGCAGCTCATCGACGGCATCGACGGCGTTGTGTGGCGCAACGTGGAGACCATCACCGAACAGGCCGTGGCGCTTCGCTTCGTTGTGTTGGCGGACCGCCTGTACGACAAGGATGTGCCCATCCTGGCCAGCGGCGTCCCCTTCGACAAGCTCTTCACGGACGAGATGATGCACGGCGGGTACACCAAGAAGTACTTCCGTGCGGTGTCCCGCCTGACTGCACTCGCCCGCGAGGGCCAGAACCACGAGCCGTCCTAGGCATCGGCCGGGGAAGCCGGACCATCAGTTAAACGCCAAAGGCGCGGGTGCCACCTCCCGGCGGGACCCGCGCCCCCTTGACGTGCTAGGGCAGTGCCCTGGCCAAATCCTTGTTACGGAGCCTTATCAACCGGCGGAACCGGGTTGACTGGCGGAGTCTGCTCGGTGGCAGGCGCTACGCCGGGTGTTCCGTCGTTCTTGTCAACGAGCTTGGAAGCGCCCTCCTGGACTTTGTCCACGTGACCGGTGTACTTACCGCCAGTCTTTGAGTCGACGAAATCGCCGGCTTTCGTGATGCCGTCCTTGATGGCCTGCTCGTTGCCGCGGATGAGACCCTGAGCCTTGCCCTTAAGATCGTCAATCAGTCCCACGAGCACCTCCCTTCAATCGCGGAGCCAGTTCGCTCCTCCGCAACCGATCCTAGCCCTGTCTGCCGGGCGTGCCAAGGTGCTGTGACAAATGTTGTAAAGTCCGTGCGGCGTATCCGGGCAATAAAAAAGCAGCTCACGGGGAGCTGCTGTGTGTGTGGGCGATACTGGGATCGAACCAGTGACCTCTTCCGTGTCAGGGAAGCGCGCTACCGCTGCGCCAATCGCCCGGAACCGGAAGGCCGGCCATTTCGGATTTATTACTGGGGTAGAGAGCGGACGACGAGATTCGAACTCGCGACATCCACCTTGGCAAGGTGGTGCTCTACCAGCTGAGCTACGTCCGCGTATGAAGTACACCCTGGCCGGTGGCCAGAAGTACTGCATGAAGCAAGTTTCCTTGCTTGGTGGGCGATACTGGGATCGAACCAGTGACCTCTTCCGTGTCAGGGAAGCGCGCTACCGCTGCGCCAATCGCCCATTTCGTCCGGCGTGAACCGGAATCCATGGTTTTCACCGAGGTGGGTACGGGATTCGAACCCGTGTGAACGGCTTTGCAGGCCGCTGCCTCGCCTCTCGGCCAACCCACCGTGTAAGCTCCGATTCCGAAAAACCTTAGCCGTGACAGTGTCCTGCGAGCGGACGACGAGATTCGAACTCGCGACATCCACCTTGGCAAGGTGGTGCTCTACCAGCTGAGCTACGTCCGCATTTGGGCCGCTGAATCCGTGCCGTTTCGGGCATTTCCTCGCGTTCCAACGAGTAAGAACTCTATAGGAGGTTCAGGGAATCTCCAAATCGAACGTGCTTCAACGGCGGCAATGCCCCTGGATCCCTGCAATCTAGGGGATTTTTCTAATTACAGGCGTGTAATTCGAGCGGCGTCCCGTCTCGATTTCCATAAACCCCGCCCGGTCGGCTAGCATTCAAAGGCATCGGGGCGATTGGCGCAGTGGTAGCGCGCTTCGTTCACACCGAAGAGGTCACTGGTTCGAACCCAGTATCGCCCACCGAGGAATCTGGTCCGTTTCCGCTCAGCCGAGCGGAAACGGACCTTTTTTGTGCCCGCCATTCTGTCAGCCCCTTGTGAAAGAGTCTTTGTATGACTGATCCACTCCTTGCCCACGCCACGGAATACGGCCGCATGTATGCGCGGTCCACCTCCGAACAGTTCTCCGTTCCGTCAATCACCACCGTCATTGGCCAGCAGCCGCACGGCCTGGACGGCTGGTTCGGTTACATGGGCGCCAGCAGCCTGGCGAAGGATCCGTTGCTTGCCGATTGCCTGGGCAGCCCGGCGAAAATCCGTCAGGCCGTCAACCGGGCCTCAAAAGCAGCAGAACTGTATCGCGACGAGGCCGCCAGACGCGGCGACCGCGTCCATAATTACTGCGAGCAGGTTGCACTCCGCGCCCTGGGCCGGCCCCACGCCATGAAGGAAACCCGCGAGGCATTGGCGGCCAACGGAGAGGAAGGCTTTGCCCTGCGGTTCGATGAGTGGTGGGACCTCTACCGCGTAGAGCCCATCGCACCGGAAATTACCGTCTGGAACAAGTCAGTGGGCTACGCCGGGACGCTGGACCTCGTGGCCAAAATCAACGGCCGGATCTGCGTCATTGATTACAAGACCAAGGGCACCACACGGGATGGCACCGTCAAGCCGCTGGATGACAAGGTGGTCATGCAACTGGTGGCCGGCATGAAGGCCGAAGAAAGCCTGGTGGATGCCGTGGCAGGGGAATGGGAGCCCTGGAAGTACGGCGAGGCCCCGCTGCTGCTGGCTGTGGCCATTGGCGAGACGGAAGTCCGTCCGGTCCGCGCCAACCCCGACGTCCTCAAGCACCACTGGTGGAAGTTCTGCGCCCTGCGCCGGGTCTGGGAACTGTCCGCCGATACGCTCGCCGCCGGGTCTGCGCTTCTTCCGGTGGCTCCGCCCGTCTCCGTGCAGGCCCGCAGCGCCTAGCGGAGCACGCGTGCCGGAACTTCGCATGCCTGGAGTCCGGCTGCCCAGTCCCGGGACCGGTGCCCCTGCACCTAAACTGGATAGGTTCGCCATAACGCCCACCGTGAGGAAAGACAGCACATGGCCATTCTGAATATCCGCATCATCGGTGATCCTGTGCTCCGCACAGTGGCTGATCCCGTGACGGAATTCGGTCCTGAGCTCGCCAAGCTGGTTGCGGACATGACGGAAACCATGGAGGACGTGGATGGCGCCGGCCTCGCGGCCCCCCAGATTGGCGTCAGCCAGCGGGTCTTCACCTACCGGATTGACGGCGTGGAGGGCCACATCATCAATCCGGTCCTGGAAAACAGCGAGGACTTCCAGGCGGACCAGGTTGAGGGTTGCCTGTCCATTCCGGGCCTGGCGTTCCCGGTCCGCCGCTTCCGCGCCACACGCGCCACCGGTGTTGACCTGAATGGGAATCCTGTCGCGGTGGAGGGGGAAGGCCTGCTGGCCCGTTGCTTCCAGCACGAGACGGACCACCTGGACGGCATCCTCTACACCGACAGGCTGGAAGGCGAGGACCGGAAAACGGCCCTGCGTTCCATCCGCAATGCCAACTATGACGCCATCACGGAACGCACGACGACGAAGCGAGCCAAGACGGTCGGGTCCAGTTTCGGGGGCTCGAGCGTTGGAGGCGCGAACTCTGGGAGCGCCAGCCCTGGCCAGGCCAGCTTCGGCGGCGGCGCCACCACATGAGGGTACTTTTTGCCGGCACCCCCGCCGTGGCCGTCCCGTCCCTTGATGCCCTCGTTGGGGCCGGCTTTGAGATCGTTGCCGTCCTGACCCGTCCCGACGCGCCGATAGGGCGCAAACGGGTGCTGACGCCGTCGCCCGTTGCAGCCCGCGCCGCCGAGCTGGGAATCAACATCATCCACGCCACCCGCGTGGACGAGGCCGTGACGGCGAAAATCGCCGCGGCCAAGCCGGACGTGGCCGCCATCGTGGCCTACGGCGGCCTGATTCCGCGCCCCGCCCTTGATGTTCCCCCGCATGGTTGGATCAACCTGCACTTTTCCCTGCTGCCCGCATGGCGTGGCGCTGCCCCCGTGCAGCGGTCCGTGATGGCCGGCGACGACGTCACCGGGGCAGTCACTTTCCTGTTGGAAGAAGGGCTGGACACCGGCCCGGTCTTCGGAACGCTGACCGAGGGCGTTGGCCCGGAGGACACCGCCGGAGCGCTGCTGGAGCGGCTGTCCCGCAGCGGGGCCGTGCTCCTTGCCCAGACGCTGTCCGCCGTGGAAGCCGGGAGGGCAGCTGCACAGCCGCAGGTCGGCGACGTTTCACTGGCCCCCAAGCTGACCATCGATGACGGCCGGCTCGACTGGAAGCAGCCCGCCCTGGCGATCGGCAGGCGCGCCCGCGGCGTGACTCCCGAGCCCGGCGCCTGGACCACCCTGGACGGACAGCGCGTCAAACTCGAACCTGTCCGGCTCCGGCCAAGTGACACTGACCTGCAACCCGGCGCAGTATTCCTCGACGGGAAGAGGGTCCTGGTGGGCACCGGATCCCACGCCGTGGAGCTGACGAGGATCCAGCCTTCGGGCAAAAAGATGATGGCCGCCGCCGATTGGGCGCGTGGCATGGCAACACTGGAAAGCGTGGTCTTCGAATGAGCGAATCCGGCGGTAATGCAGGCGGCACGGGCGGCAGCGGAAGCGGCGCCCCGGGCGGCGGACGCGGCAACAGCGGACGGGGCAAGGGAGGGCCGCGGGATTCCAGCCAGCGCAACGCCCAGGGCCGCGAACGCAACCGCCCCTCCCAGCGGAGCTTCACCGAAAACGCTCCTGCGCAGCGGACCCGCCGGGCGGACCCCGCGCGGCTGGTGGCTTTTGAAGTCCTGCGCGCGGTAGCCGCCGAGGACGCCTACGCCAACCTGGTGCTCCCGTCCCGCATCCGCCATCACGGCCTGGACAAGCGCGACGCCGGCTTCGCCACCGAGCTCAGCTACGGGGCCCTGCGTGGCCAGGGCACGTACGATGCCATCCTGGCCCGCTGCGTTGACCGGCCGCTGGACCAGCTTGACCCTGCCATTCTCGACGCCCTGCGGATCGGCACCCATCAGCTGCTGGCCATGCGTGTCCCGGCCCACGCCGCCCTGGACCAGACCGTTGGCCTGGCCCGCGCCGTCATCGGTGCCGGCCCCTCCGCCCTGATCAATGCGGTGCTGCGGAAGGTCACGGCGCACACGCTGGAGGAATGGCTTGAGGTCCTCGTCGCCGGTGAAAGCGACGAAACCACCATCGCGTCCCTCCGCTACGCCCACCCCGAATGGATTGTCCGGGCCATGCGCCAGTCCTTGGTGGCCCACGGGCGGTCAGCCACCGAAATCAACGACCTGCTGGAAGCCGATAACGAAGCTCCGGTGGTCAACCTGGTGGCCTTGCCCGGCCTGGGCAGCCTGGATGAAGCCCTGGAGGGCGGGGCGACCCCCGGTGAACTCGTTGAAGGCTCGGCGCTCTCCAGCGGCGGAGACCTGGGCCGCCTCGCCTCCATACGGGAAGGCAGTACGCGCGTCCAGGATGTCGGCTCCCAGCTGGTGGCCCGCGCCATGGCGGCAGTGGACCTCGATCCCACCGACGGCACTGGAGCAGAACGCAGGAACGAAACCTGGCTGGACCTGTGCGCCGGCCCCGGTGGCAAGGCGGCCCTGCTGGGCGCGCTGGCCAACGCCCAGGGTGCCACGCTGCTCGCGAATGAACCGGCCCCGCACCGTGCCAAACTCGTCAGCCAGGCCCTGTCCGCCGTGCCCCGGGACGTCTGGCGCGTCCGGACCGGCGACGGCCGCGACGTGGGCACTGAGCAGCCGGAGTCCTTTGACCGTGTCCTGGTGGACGTCCCCTGCAGCGGGCTGGGTGCCCTGCGCCGCAGGCCGGAGTCCCGCTGGCGCCGCACCCCCAAGGACCTCGCGGACCTGGGGCCGCTGCAGCGCGCCCTGCTGAAATCGGCGCTGGACGCCGTCCGCCCCGGCGGAGTGGTTGCCTATGTCACCTGTTCACCCCACCCGGCCGAAACCACGGCAGTGGTCAGCGATGCCCTCCGGAAGCGGGATGACCTGGAGCTGCTGGACGCCGGTGCCGTGCTGGACAGCGTGAGCCTGACCGGGAACCTGGGCGCAGGCCACGATTCCACGGCGCAACTCTGGCCGCACATCCACAGCACCGATGCCATGTTCCTGGCCCTCATCCGGAAGAAAGCCTGACCCGTGAAAGGTTCCCCCATGCCGCAGTGCTGCATCAACCCCAGCATCCTGTCCGCCGACTTCGTCAACCTCGAAGCCGAACTGCAGCGCATCAGCAACGCTGACGCCGTGCACGTGGACGTGATGGACAACCACTTTGTCCCCAACCTCACCTTGGGCTTGCCCGTGGTCCAGCGGATCCAGGCGGTCAGCCCGGTACCGCTGGACGCCCACCTGATGATCTCCGACGCCGACCGCTGGGCGCCGGGGTTCGCCGACGCGGGCCTGGCATCCGTGACCTTTCACGCCGAGGCCTCCATTGCACCGGTCAAACTGGCCCGCGAACTGCGGGCCCGGGGCTCCAAGGCCGGCATGGCGCTGCGCCCTGCGACGGCCGTGGAACCATACCTGGACATGCTTGAGGAACTGGACATGCTCCTGATCATGACTGTGGAGCCGGGGTTCGGTGGCCAGGCGTTCCTGGACTTCACCCTGCCCAAGATCCGCAGGGCACGGGCAGCCATTGACGGCTCCGGAATCAATGTCGCTCTCCAGGTGGACGGCGGCATTACCGAGGAAACCATTTTGCGGGCGGCCGAAGCAGGCGCGAACGTCTTTGTGGCGGGTTCGGCTGTTTACGGCGCGGAGGACCCGGCTGCAGCCATTGGACGGCTCCGCGAAGCCGGCAGCATAAAGTTACGTGCCGCGTCCGCGGAATAGTCTGGGCCACCTTGTGGTTATGGCACAATAGCAACACACAATACGTGCTCCGGGGTCGGTGTAAGTCCGAACCGGCGGTGATAGTCCGCGACCCGCGAGCCGGCGCTTTCCCCTTCGGGGAAGGAACCGGCGGACGGTTGAACTGGTGAAATTCCGGTACCGACAGTTAAAGTCTGGATGAGAGAAGCACGTACAGCTGTATCTGCGGCGCCCTTTGGCGCTGCGGCCTTCTGCTGTCGTATACCCCCGGAGCCATCGCGGTTCTAGAGGGAAGGAACGACAACACACATGAACCCCTTGCGATGGCTCTTTGAAGCCAGGATTTCCCATGGTCCGGGAACCGAAGCCGCCGAACCGGTGGCTGCCCCATGACCCGGATCGAAACCGTCACGGCGTTCAGCGCCGCCGAAACCGCCGCCATGGACGCAGCGCTGGAAGCAGCCCTTCAGGGCCCGCGCGGAGCGAATCCGCTGGTGGGCGCCGTCGTCATCGATGCTGCCGGCCGCCAGCTGGTGACCGGGTATCACCGCGGCGCCGGCACACCCCACGCGGAAGCGGACGCCATCGCCCAGGCTGAGGCCGCCGGGCTGGACCTGAGCGGCTGCACGATGGTGATCACGCTGGAACCCTGTGACCACAGCGGCCGCACGGGACCCTGTACCCAGTCGATCATTCGTACCGGAATCACGGACGTGGTCTACGCCGTCGACGATCCGCACGACCCTGCGGCGGGCGGCGCAGCCACCCTCCGGAACGCGGGCGTCCAGGTCCGCAGCGGGCTCGCGGCCAGCGAATCATTCGAGTTGAACCGTCAGTGGTTCCTGGGAGTGGCCGCACAGCGCCCGTTCGTGACGCTGCACATCGCGCAGACCCTGGACAGCCGGATCGCCGCTGAGGATGGAACGAGCCAGTGGATCTCCTCCCCGGAGTCGCTCGCTGACAACCACGGACTGAGGCGCCGGATCGACGCCATCCTCGTCGGCACGCAGACCGTGCTCGTGGACAACCCCCGGCTGACAGCCCGCGACGCGTCCGGAGCCACAGCCGGCAAACAGCCGCTGCGCGCAGTGATGGGCCTGCGGGACATCCCAGCCGACGCCGCCGTCCGCGGTGACGACGGGAACGTGCTCCACCTGCCCACGCGGGATCCGCGGGAGGCGCTCTCGCTCCTCTACGCGGAAGGAATCCGCCACGTAATGGTGGAAGGCGGCTCACGCATCCTCAGTTCATTCCTGGCCGCCGGCCTTGTGGACGAACTCATTGTCTACCTCGCCCCCACCCTGCTGGGTTCCGGAACTCCCGCCCTCAACGGGCTCGGAATCACCACCCTCGCGGATGCCCGGCACTGGGACTGGGACCCCTCCGACGGCGGTGCCGTCCTGACCCTGGGCCGAGACCTGAGGCTGCACCTCCGTCCAGAACCAACCGAAGCTTTTGAACCACACCTATCCCGCACTGCCGCGGAACCAGCCATGGGAGGCTACTGATGTTTACCGGAATTATTGCCGAACAGGGACAGGTTCTGTCCGTGGAGCGGGACGGCGATGCCAGCGCAACGCTCCGCCTCCGCGCGCCCGGCACCACCGAAGGGCTCGGACTGGGCGGGTCCATTGCCGTCAACGGGGTCTGCCTGACCGCCACCGCCATCGAGGGCAAGGAGTTCAGCGTTGATGTGATGGGCGAAACCCTCGTCCGCAGCACCATCGGCGAACTTGCCGCCGGTGACTCGGTGAACCTTGAGCGCTGCGTCCCTGCCGGCGGCCGGCTCGACGGCCACGTCGTTCAGGGCCACGTCGACGGCGTCGGGCAGCTGCTGGAGCGCGAGGCGCTTGGCAACTGGGAACGCCTCCGGTTCGGTGTGCCGGCCGACCTTGCCCGCTACATTGCGGAGAAGGGCTCCATAGCGATCGACGGCGTCTCGCTCACCGTCACTGCGGTCAGCCCCGCCGCGGAGCCGGAGCCCTGGTTCGAAGTGGGGCTGATCCCCACAACCTTGGCCGAGACCGGCCTGGGGGCCAAGGTGACCGGCAGCAGGGTCAACCTTGAAGTGGACGTGCTCGCCAAATACACCGAACGCCTGCTGGCATTCAGCACCGGCGCAACCACCGGGGGCAAGCGATGAACGCCGCCGTCCGGCTGGAGCCGGCCGCGTCCGCCGGCCCGGTGCCTAGTGCAACCTTCGGACTTGACCCCGTGGAAGATGCCATCCGCGCCATGGCCGCCGGCCGGCCCGTGCTGGTGGTGGACAACGAGGACCGCGAAAACGAAGGCGACATCATCTTCGCCGCACAGCATGCCACCCCTGCCCTCATGGGATGGACCATCCGCTACAGCTCCGGCGTCATCTGCGTCCCCTTGAGCGGGGAGCGCGCCGAGGCCCTGGCACTGCCGCCGATGGTGGCAGTGAACGAGGACGCGAAGGGCACCGCGTACACCGTTTCCTGCGACGCGGCGGTGGGTGTCAGCACCGGAATCTCCGCCACGGACCGGGCCCTCACGGCCCGCGTCCTCGCAGACCCCGGCGCCGGACCGGCGGCCGTGACCAGGCCCGGGCATATTTTCCCGCTCCGGGCAGTTAACGGAGGAGTGCGTGAACGCCCCGGCCACACCGAAGCGGCCGTGGACCTCTGCCGGCTCGCCGGACTGGAGCCAGTGGGCGTGATCGCCGAGGTTGTGCACGACGACGGCGAAATGATGCGGCTCGACGGGCTGCGGAGTTTCGCCGCTGAACATGGATGCCCCCTGATCTCGATTGAGGATCTGGTGGCTTACCTTGAAGCAGGGGCCGGGGCTCCCGCCGACAGTGACACCGGGCCGGACGCCCGGGCGGAGTAGAGGAGTAATGATGACGGCTTCCGGAGTATCGGACAACAGCCACCAGAACGGCCACCACCGGGGGGCGGCCGGCAATGGCCGGGCCCACCACCCCGTGAGCGGCGGTCCCATTGTGCAGCTGCCCACGGCATTTGGCGATTTCATTACCCAGGCGTGGACAGACCTGGTCACGGGCGCCGAGCACCTGGCCGTGAGCTCGCCCAACCCGCCCAGGGAGGGCGTTGCCCCGCTGGTCAGGCTACATTCGGAGTGCCTGACCGGCGACGTCTTCAGCTCCTACCGTTGTGACTGCGGCGAACAGCTGGCGTATGCCCTGGAGCTGATCAACGAGTTCGGCGGCACGTTGCTGTACCTGCGCGGGCAGGAAGGCCGGGGGATCGGGCTGGCCAACAAGATCAAGGCCTATGCCCTCCAGGAAGCGGGCTTTGACACCGTGGAGGCCAACGAGCAGCTGGGACTGCCGGTGGACGCCCGCTGCTACAAGGCGGCCGCCCAGATCCTGGCCGAGATGGGCCTCCACGAGATCCGGCTCCTGAGCAACAACCCGGACAAAAAGAACAGGCTCGCCAAAGCCGGTGTGAAGGTCGTGGAAATGGTGCCCACCGAGGTTCCGTCCCGCGACCAGAACATCCGCTACCTGCAGACCAAAAAGGACCGCATGGAGCACCGGCTGATGCTGGACACCCACGTTGTCACGGTGCCAAGCGGCGCTGCCGACGATTTCGACCACGACCAAAACTGAACGGATCAGATTCACGCATGAGCGGACACGGCGCACCAGATATTGACCTCACCACCCTCAACCCGGCGGAAACGTCGCAGCTGCGGCTGGCCATCGTGGCAGCCAGCTGGCACACCCAGATCATGGACGGACTCCTGGACGGTGCCCTGCGCGCCGCCAAGGACGCGGGCATCAGCGAACCCACCGTACTGCGCGTTCCGGGCGCCTTCGAGCTTCCCGTCGCCGCCGCGCGGCTGGCACGGCACTTTGACGCAGTGGTGGCACTCGGCGTCGTGATCCGTGGCGGCACGCCGCACTTTGAATACGTCTGCCAGGCCGCGACGTCGGGACTGACCGATGTCAGTGTCTCCACCGGCGTGCCGGTGGGCTTCGGCGTGCTGACCTGCGATACGGAGCAGCAGGGACTGGACCGCGCGGGCCTGCCGGGCTCCAGCGAGGACAAGGGCCACGAAGCCGTGACGGCAGCCTTGGCCACCGCTGTCCTCCTCAAGCAGTACACATAGCAGCGGGCGGGCTGCCGGGGGGCGGTGTGTGTTCGCTCACATCGCGCCCGTCATGCAGCGGCCCGAAAGGCGCCCCCGGGCCGGCAGCAAGTAGGCTGTAGGGCGTGAAGAATTTCGAGACGCTGTTCGCTGAACTGAGTGAGAAGGCAGCCACCCGCCCGGCAGGCTCCCGCACCGTCGCTGAATTGGAGTCCGGAGTCCACGGCATTGGCAAGAAAGTCGTGGAGGAAGCAGCCGAAGTGTGGATGGCCGCTGAGTACGAATCCGATGAGGCCACGGCCGAGGAAATCTCCCAGCTGCTCTACCACCTGCAGGTTCTGATGCTCGCTAAAGGCTTGACCCTGGAAGACGTCTACAAGCATCTGTAGCCACTGCGGCACGCGGCGGTCACCAACTGCCGGCCCGTGCCCTGCGTGGCCCGTTTGCCTGATCCACAGACCTCCTAACCAAGAAAGACCCCCCATGCTGCGAGTAGCCGTCCCCAACAAGGGCTCCCTGTCCGAAGCCGCCTCCGCCATGCTGTCCGAAGCGGGCTACCGCCAGCGCCGCGACACCCGCGAGCTGGTCATGATGGACCCGGACAACGACATCGAGTTCTTCTTCCTCCGCCCGCGCGACATCGCTGTCTACGTCGGACGCGGAACCCTCGACGTCGGCATCACCGGCCGCGACCTGCTGCTGGACGCCGAGGTGGAAGCCGAGGAACTGCTGCCCCTGGGCTTCGCTGCGTCCACGTTCCGCTTCGCCGGACCGGTGGGCGACTTCGCCACAGCAGAAGAGCTTGAAGGAAAACGCCTCGCCACCAGCTACGACGGACTGCTCCGCGGCTACCTCGCCGAGCGGGGCATCAACGCCAAGGTGGTCCGGCTCGACGGCGCCGTGGAGTCTTCAGTACGCCTCGGCGTAGCTGATGCCATCGCCGACGTCGTGGAAACGGGCAACACCCTCAAGGCCGCCGGGATGGAAATCTTCGGCGAGCCGATCCTCAAATCGGAAGCGGTCCTGATCCGCCGCACGGGCGAAGGCGGAGCCGCGAACGGCACCGCCAAGGAGATTGAAGTCCTGATCCGCCGCCTGCAGGGCGTCCTCGTGGCACGCCAGTACGTGCTCATGGACTACGACATCCGCAAGGAACTCGTGGAACAGGCCGCCGCACTGACTCCCGGCCTGGAATCACCCACCGTCTCACCGCTGCGCGACTCCGACTGGGTGGCCGTCCGGTCCATGGTTCCGAAGAAGGAAACGAACCGGATCATGGATGAGCTCTACGACCTCGGCGCCCGCGCCATCCTGGTCAGCAGCATCCACGCCTGCCGTATCTGAGCGTCCCGCCCGGTTCACGCCGCGCCGCAGAACCCACCCGAGAATTCCAGGAGTCCCCATGGCTGTAGCTGTACGAGTCATCCCCTGCCTCGACGTCGACGCCGGGCGCGTTGTGAAGGGCATCAACTTCGAGGGGCTCCGCGACGCGGGTGACCCGGTGGAGCTGGCGCACCGGTACGACAATGCGGGCGCCGACGAGCTGACGTTCCTCGATGTCACGGCGTCCTCGGGCAACCGCGAAACCACCTTCGACGTGGTCCGCCGCACGGCCGAGGAGGTCTTCATCCCGCTGACCGTGGGCGGCGGTGTCCGCGGTGTTGCCGAGGTGGACAAGCTCCTGCGTTTCGGCGCGGACAAGGCTTCCATCAACACGGCTGCCGTTGCCCGGCCGGACGTCATCAACGAAATCAGCCGGCATTTCGGTTCGCAGGTGCTGGTCCTGTCCGTGGACGCCCGCCGGACCCGCCCCGGGTCCCAGCCCACGCCGTCGGGCTTTGAAGTGACCACCCACGGCGGCCGCACCGGTACAGGGATCGACGCCATCGAGTGGGCCAGGGAAGCTGCCGACCGCGGTATCGGGGAAATCCTGCTCAACTCCATCGACGCCGACGGCACCAAGGACGGCTTCGACCTGGAACTGATCCGGCTCGTCCGGGCAGCCGTGAAAGTGCCGATCATCGCCTCAGGCGGGGCCGGCGAACCGGCCCACTTCCCGCCGGCCGTCGCCGCCGGAGCGGACGCCGTGTTGGCAGCGTCGATCTTCCACTGGGGCCCGGACAACATGATGTCCCAGGTCAAGCAGGCCATCCGCGACGCAGGCTTCGAAGTCCGCTAAGTGGGATCTCGCTCCCCACCCGCCCCCTATTCTCGCAAGCTCGAACAGGGAACCCGGCGGGCGTGGGCCCAGGCTCGATCACCGATTCCGGTGGTTGAGCTTGTCGAAACCTAGAGGCCGACTTCAGCCGACTGGAGCAGGGCGACGGCGTCCGGCTGACCTTCGAAGGTGACCAGGGCGTGGCGGGTCCGGCCGTGGGCGTGCATCAGCAGTTCACCCGGCTCACCAACGATCGCCACCGAAACCGGTGCCCGCTTGGCGACGTGCCGCGGCCCGGACGGGCGCACCAGCACAATGCCAAGGTCGACGCCACGGTAAAGGATGGCTGCCCGCTTGATCAGTTCGTCCCAGAGGGCGTCCGAGTAGGCCTCGTCGAGGGCGCGCGGCGCCCAGCGGTCCACAGCCCGGCGGATGTCCTCGGTGTGGACGAAATATTCGATCAGGTTGGAGCTCTCGTCCAATGCCTTGATGTTCATGGGGGACAAAGCCGGCGGGCCACCACGGAAGGTGTTCACGAGGCCGGTGTAGTCGTCAGCGGTTTTCAGCTTCGCCGCGAGCTTGGCGGTGGCCTTGTCCGAAGCCTTGGACAGGCGCTTGATGATGAGGCCAAGCCCTACGGCAGCCTTGCGTTCGCGAAGGTAAAGGTGCGCGGCAAGGTCCCTGGTGCGCCAGCCTCTGCAGAGGGTGGGGGCATCAGGGCCGGCCGCCAGCAGGGTTTCGGCCAGGACTTCTCGGGACGGTTCGACGAAATGCATCACTTGTGAAACTAGCACGAGAGCAGGGAAGTTGGGCAGCAGAACCGCCAGCCGATAGGTGCCCTTGTTCACACACTGTTTGTATGCCCGTTGGTGCATATTAGGGGCCGCTGATGAGGCACTAGACTTGGTCTGATGTCTGAACAGCCCGCCTCCGCCCCCGTAATAGTCCCGGCCCCTACCACAAGCCCGCTTCCGCACACTGTTGCGGCCGCGCTGAAGCGCGACGGCGCCGGGCTGGTTGCAGCGGTGGTCCAGCAGTTCGACACCCACGAAGTGCTGATGCTGGGCTGGATGGACGATGAAGCCCTGCACCGCACCATGACCAGCGGCCGGGTCACCTTCTACTCGCGTTCCCGCCAGGAATACTGGCGCAAGGGGGACACCTCCGGCCACGTCCAGTGGGTCAAGTCGGTTGCCCTGGACTGCGACGGCGATGCGCTCCTGATCCGCGTGGACCAGGTCGGCGCGGCGTGCCACACCGGCACCCGGACCTGCTTCGACGGCAGGGACCTGGATGTCCAGACCGGCGAGGCACTCTGACCCACGGCCCTTGGGCGGAAGACCTGCCCGCAGACACACACTTTTGGCAGCATAAGACTGGCGCCGTTCCACACCCGGCGACATTCACGAGGCGACACACAAGAACAGGCGGCGAAGCATAGCCATGCAGGACCTTGGAATCATCAGCCCGGGCCTCGAGGAGTTCCGCGAACTCGCCGGCAGCAGCCGGGTCATCCCCGTCACGCTCAAAGTGCTGGCGGACGCGGAGACCCCTATCGGCCTCTACCGGAAGCTGGCCCAGGGCGAGCCCGGCACGTTCCTGATGGAGTCCGCGGCGGTGGGCGGCACGTGGTCGCGGTACTCCTTTATTGGCGCGAAGTCCCGGGCAACCCTGACCACCAAGGACGGCCAGGCGCACTGGCTGGGCCAGCCCCCTGCCGGCGTGCCCCTGGACGGCAATCCCGTGGATGCCATCCGCGACACCATCGAAGCACTGCGGACCAGCAGGTTTGACGGACTGCCGCCGTTCACCTCCGGCCTAGTCGGCTTCCTGGGCTGGGAGACGGTCCGCCACTGGGAACGGCTGACCAGCCCGCCGGAGGATGATCTCCACCTGCCCGAGATGGCGCTGAACCTGGTGACGGACATGGCCGTGCACGACAACCATGACGGCACGGTGCTGCTGATCGCCAACGCCATCAACTTCGATGGCAGCAACGACCGCGTGGACGAGGCCTGGGAAGATGCCGTGGCCCGGGTCAAGGCCCTCCTGACCACGATCAGCACACCAGTGGCCCAGCCGGTTTCCGTGCTGGAACCCGCCGCCCTGGATTTCGCCTCCAGCGTCGAGGAACGGTGGGACGAACCCTCCTACCTGGCCGCCCTTGACCGCGGCAAGGAAGCCATCGTGGACGGTGAAGTGTTTCAGGTGGTGATTTCACGCCGCTTCGAAATGGAGTGCGGCGCCTCACCCCTGGACGTGTACCGCGTCCTGCGCAACACCAACCCCAGTCCGTACATGTACATCTTCAGCCTCGAGGACGCCGACGGCCGGAAGTACTCGATCGTTGGGTCCTCGCCCGAGGCCCTGGTGACGGTGACCGGCGAAGAAGTCATCACCCACCCCATTGCCGGTTCGCGGCCCCGCGGCAAGACGGTGGAGGGAGACAAAGCCCTCGCCGAGGAGCTGCTGGCCGACCAGAAGGAACGTGCCGAACACCTGATGCTCGTGGACCTCTCCCGCAACGACCTGTCCAAGGTCTGCGTGGCGGGAACCGTGGACGTCACGCAGTTCATGGAGGTGGAGCGGTTCAGCCACATCATGCATCTGGTCTCCACCGTGGTGGGCAAGCTGTCCCCGGACGCCAACGCCTACGACGTCCTGAAGGCGACCTTCCCCGCGGGCACTCTGTCCGGTGCCCCGAAGCCCCGGGCTCTGCGCCTGCTGGACGAGCTTGAACCCCACCGCCGCGGCATCTACGGCGGCGTGGTGGGTTACCTCGACTTTGCCGGCGACATGGACATGGCCATTGCCATCCGCTCGGCCCTTCTCCGCGAAGGCCGCGCCTACGTCCAGGCCGGGGGAGGCATCGTGGCGGACTCGGTGAACCCCACAGAAGCCTTGGAGACCGTGAACAAGGCGGCCGCTCCGCTCCGGGCCGTACACACCGCCGGATCGCTGCACAACATCGCGGCGGAATCGCTCCCCGGCACCTCTCACATCAGCGACGCCGGCACCGCCGGGGAAAGCCAGGCCGCCGAATGACGGCGGCCTGGGCCAGGAAGTCCACACTGGTACTGCTGATCGCCGTCCTTGCGCTGGCCGTCTTCGGGACCACCACCCAGACCTGGATCACCGTCACCCTGGACGCCAATCAGGTGGGCCAGGCGGCAGGGGACCAGAACACCCTTCCGGTCCAGGGCAGCAAGGCCGCCACCACGGTGACAGCCCTGGCCTTGGTGGCCCTGGCGGGCGGACTGGCAGCGTCCATCGCCGGAAAGTTCGCGCGGTGGGTCATCACCGCCATCATCTTGTTGGCCTCCGTGGGCATCATTGCCGCGGCCGCCACGGTGCTGGCTGACCCGCTGGGCGCCGCGCAGGGCTCCATCGCCGCTGCCACCGGGGTCACCGGCGGGAACGCGGAAGTGGCTGCTACCGCATTCCCGGTCCTCGCCGTCGTCGCCGGTGCCCTGCTGGCGCTGGCGGCGTTGCTGATCATCCCCGCTGGCCGGCACTGGAAGTCGCGGACCAAATATGACGCAGCCACATACGGGGGGCCCGCCGGCAGTACGGCGGCCGCCACCGGTCCCGTGGACGAGATCGACAGCTGGGACCGGCTCTCGCGCGGCGACGATCCCACCTGAACCCCCGCTCGCAGCCAAACCCGAGCAGCCCGCTAAAACCTGAGCCCGGTCTGCCGATGGGCAGGTCACGGCCAAAAAATGGCAGAATGTAAGCAGTATTCATCCCGAGGAGATTCACATGAGCAAAGCACCCGCTTCCGTATCGAAATCAGGCACCCGGACCGTTGCCCCCGGCGTCGTTGACCACAGCCAGGAACTTGGCCACGGCAACAGCCCGGCGGCCTGGACCTGCGTGATCGTTATGCTGGTCGGCGCCCTCATCGCGTCCATCGCCTTTGTCATCGCCAACACCCCCATCTTCATCGCCGGCGCAGCCGTGATGGTCCTCGGCCTAGTCCTTGGCTACATCATGCGCAAGGCGGGCTACGGCGTCGAAGGCAGCAAGCTGAAGAGCTCCGGCCACTGATGGCGACTGTTCTCGACGACATCAATGCCGGTGTCTGGGAGGATATGGAGGCCAGGAAGCGCCTCGTTTCGCTGGCGGAACTGAAGGACCTGGCCGCGGCGGCGGCACCCGCCCGGGACGCCTGGTCGGCCCTCGGCGGCACCGCGGTGCAGCGGGACCAGTTCAAGGTCATCGCGGAAATCAAGCGGCGCAGCCCGTCCAAGGGCGACCTCGCCAGCATCGTGGATCCGGCAGCGCTGGCAGAGCAGTATGCCGACGGCGGCGCAGCCGTGATCAGCGTCCTCACCGAACAGCGGCGCTTCAACGGCTCCCTCGCGGACCTGGACGCCGTCCGTGCCCGCGTGGACGTTCCGCTGCTCCGCAAGGATTTCACCCTCGATGAGTACCAGATCTGGGAGGCCCGCGCCCACGGCGCGGACCTGATCCTGCTCATCGTGGCGTCGCTCTCCGACAGCCAGCTCCGGGAGTTCAGCGCCCTCAGCCGCGAACTCGGCATGAACGTGCTTGTGGAGACGCACACCGAAGAGGAGATCGAACGTGCAGTGGCGGCTGAGGCGCGCATCATCGGCGTCAACGTGCGCAACCTGAAGACGCTCGACGTCGACCGTTCAGTTTTCGCCTCCCTCGCCGGACTGATTACGACCCAAGCACTGGTCATCGCCGAATCCGGTGTGCGCGGCGTGGACGACGTGACGCATTACGCCGCCAACGGCGCCAACGCCATCCTGGTGGGCGAGGCACTGGTCAGCGACGCAACGCCGCGTGAGCGGATCGCCGAATTCACGGCGGCCGGCGCTGCCGCCATCGCCGCCCGGGCCTAGTCCGGGCACCCGCCGGGCCTGGCGCCGGCGGCACAACACTTCCGAACGACCAACTTGAACAGGACGGTGAGACTGATGGTTGACGCACCCTCAGAAAACGCTGACAACAACGCTGCGGACGCTTTCCTGCAGGGCGGCTCCCTCAAGCACGCCCCGGGGCCATACTTCGGCGGCTACGGCGGGCGTTGGATGCCTGAATCGCTGATCGCCGCCCTGGACGAGCTCGAAGACACCTTTGAAAAGGCCAAGGCAGATCCCGAATTCCTGGCCCAGCTCTCCGATCTGAACAAGAACTACTCCGGCCGTCCCTCGCTGCTGACCGAAGCCAAGCGGTTCTCCGAGCACGCCGGCGGCGCCCGGATTTTCCTCAAGCGCGAGGACCTCAACCACACCGGATCCCACAAGATCAACAACGTCCTGGGCCAGGCCCTGCTGGCCAAGCGCATGGGCAAAACCCGCGTGATCGCCGAGACCGGCGCCGGGCAGCACGGCGTTGCCAGCGCCACCGCCGCCGCGCTCCTCGGCCTGGAATGCGTTGTCTACATGGGCGCCGAAGACTGTCGCCGGCAGGCACTGAATGTCGCCCGGATGCAGCTGCTCGGCGCCACCGTGGTGCCCGTGGTGAATGGTTCCCAGACCCTCAAGGACGCCATCAACGACGCCCTCCGGGACTGGGTCAGCAACGTCGACAACACGCACTACCTATTGGGCACCGCTGCCGGGGCGCACCCGTTCCCGGCCATGGTCCGCTTCTTCCACGAGGTCATCGGCGAGGAAGCCCGCGCCCAGATCCTGGAGCAGACCGGCAAACTGCCCGACGCCGTCTGCGCCTGCATCGGCGGCGGTTCGAACGCGATCGGCATCTTCCACGGATTCCTGGATGATCCGTCCGTGAAGATCTACGGCTTTGAAGCCGGCGGCGACGGCGTGGAAACCGGCCGGCACGCAGCCACCATCACCCTTGGCAAGCCGGGCGTCCTGCACGGCGCACGTTCCTACCTCATGCAGGACGACGACGGGCAGACCATCGAGTCGCACTCGATTTCCGCAGGCCTGGACTACCCGGGCGTTGGCCCGGAGCACGCCTACCTGGCCGACATCGGACGCGTCAGCTATGAGCCCATCACCGACAGCGAAGCAATGGACGCGTTCAAGCTGCTCTGCCGGACGGAGGGGATCATCCCCGCCATCGAATCCTCACACGCCCTCGCGGGTGCCATCAAGGTTGGGAAGCGCCTCACCGAAGGCAGTGCCGACCCGTCCGAAACGGTGGTCATTGTGAACCTTTCCGGCCGCGGCGACAAGGACGTTGAGACCGCCGCGGAATGGTTTGACATGCTCGACGAGGAGGGCAAGGTCAAGGGCACCAACCTGTCCACCCGCAAGCCCAAGGGCCCTGCCGACAGGGCGGAAACTGAAGCCGTTCCCGCCACAGCTGCTACTGCCACCAATGCTGCGGACAACAACGAGGACCAGAACTGATGACTGAACAGACGGCCAGCAAGTCCGCCGCCGCCATCGACCGTGCGCGGGACGCCGGGCGCTCAGCGCTCGTGTGCTACCTGCCTGCCGGGTACCCGGACGTCCAGGCCACTATCGACGCCGGCATTGCCATGGCGAAGAACGGTGCCGACCTGATCGAAATCGGCATTCCGTACTCGGATCCTGTTATGGACGGCCCGGTCATCCAGGCCGCTACCACCGAGGCGATCGCCAACGGATTCCGGGTCGAGAGCGTCTTTGACGTTGTCGCCGGCATCACGGCAGCCACCGACGTCGCCGTGCTGGTGATGACCTATTGGAATCCCGTGGTCCGGATGGGTGTGGACGAGTTCTCGCGCCGGCTGGCCGAGGCCGGGGGAGCAGGGCTCATCACGCCTGACCTCATCCCGGACGAAGCATCGGAATGGTTCGCCGCCTCGGACAAGTACGGACTGGACCGCGTGTTCCTCGTGGCGCCGTCCTCCACCCCGGAGCGCCTGGCCATGACGGTCAAGGCAAGCCGCGGCTTTGTGTATGCCGTCTCCATCATGGGCGTGACGGGGACCCGCCAGGCCGTCAGCAGCAGCGCGGAGAAGCTCGTGTCCGACACGCACGCCGCCGGCGCCGAACGCGTCTGCGTGGGACTCGGTGTCTCCAACGCCAGCCACGTCCGCGAGATCGCAGCATACGCAGACGGTGTCATCGTTGGCACCGCGCTTGTTGCCGCCATCCGTGACGGGGGAGTCCCCGCCGTCGCCGACCTCACCCGGGACCTGAGCGCCGGACTCGTCAGGGAAGAAGCCTAACCACCATGCAGATCCTCCTTCAGGCCGCCGCCCTGGTGCCGGCCAGCATCCCCAGCCCGGACTGGTCCGGCTTCGACATCCCGCTGCCGTGGGGGACTCTGCGGATCCACGCCTATGCCCTGTGCATCCTCGCCGGGATCATCGTGGGCCTGTGGCTCACGTCCGTCAGGTGGGCCCGCCGCGGCGCGCCCGAAGGCAGCGTCTGGGACATCGTCATCTGGGCGATTCCCTTCGGCATCATCGGCGGCCGGCTCTACCACGTGGTTTCGTCCCCGGACGCCTACTTCGGGCCCGGCTTCGACGGGACCGGGGACCTGTGGCTCATCCCGCAGATCCAGCGTGGCGGACTGGGCATCTGGGGTGCCGTGGTTCTGGGCGTCCTGGGCGCCTGGATCGGCTGCCGCCGGTCCGGCGTGAAACTCACCGCCTTCCTGGACGCCGCGGCGCCCGGACTGCTGCTGGCCCAGGCCGTTGGCCGCTGGGGAAACTACTTCAACCAGGAACTCTTCGGCGGGCCCACCACCCTGCCTTGGGGCCTGCAGATTGATGCGGATAATCCCAACTTCCCGGCCGGAGTGCCGGTGGATACCCTTTTCCACCCCACGTTTCTTTATGAGTCACTCTGGAACATCGCCGGTGTGCTCATCCTGCTTGCACTCGACCGCCGATTCCACTTCCGCCGTGCCCGGCTCTTCTGGCTCTACGCCATGTACTACACCCTGGGCCGGGTCTGGATCGAAGCGATGCGGATCGACGACGCCGAACAGATCAACCTGTTCGGGATCACCACCAGGCTCAACGTCTGGACCAGCATCTTTGTCTTTGTGGCAGCACTCATCGTGTTCGTCCTCCTGGGATTGAAGGGCCGCCCGGAACCGGACACTCCCTTCCTGGCGGGCCGCGAGCCGGCAGCAGTCGAGGACGTGGACGCTGCGGGGGAAGAAGAGGCACCGGTCCGCGATGCGGACTCTTCTGTCTCGGATAGTGAATCGCGTGATAATCTCCCACATAACCAAAATGGTGCCCGGATCCCTTCCACCCCAACGGAAGAGGAACCGGCATTCCGGGACGGCGACAAGCCCGTAACGGAGTCGCCGGTAACCGGAAGTTCCCGCCACAAGGCAACGGAATCCGCGCCGGAGGCTGGCACGAACAAGTAGGACGCCAGCACGGCAGGGTAGCAGAGTCAACACTCGGAGCGCCCACATACCACAGCGTCGTGGCAACAGGGCCCATCCGGCCAGCAGACAGCAGCTGGCCGGTCAAGTCCGGGTCACGGGCCTGCGTAACTCTTCGTTCAGCAGGCCGGTCTGGCCTACAATTTCCAGTAAATAACACTTTGTTGTGCCCATCACATCGGCGCTTACAAGGCGGGCCAACGGTGTCCCTTCCATACGCACGATCTCGAGGAAGGACGTCTTCAATGACCCATCTTCATAGCCCACGTTGGTCCGAAAAAATAGGATCGCAGGGCCCCGTCTCCCCGTTCAAGCGCTTTGCCGCGCTGCCCGAGGCCCGGGGTCTGTACAACCCAGAGAACGAAAAAGACGCCTGTGGCCTGGCGATCATCGCCACGCTCCGCGGCGAGCCCGGCTACGACATTGTCGACGCCGCGCTGACCGCGCTCCGCAACCTGGAGCACCGCGGTGCTGTGGGTGCCGACGAGGGAACCGGTGACGGCGCCGGCCTGCTGATGCAGATCCCGGACGAGTTCTTCCGCGCCGTCACAGAATTCGAACTCCCCGCACCGGGCCAGTTTGTTGCGGGTACCGCCTTCCTGCCTGCCGAGCAGCGCGAAGCCGACGCCGCCAAGGCCGGCATTGAAGGCCTTGCCGCCGATGAAGGCCTGACCGTGCTCGGCTGGCGAGAAGTGCCCATCGTCGCAGACCTCGTGGGCGCCATGGCCCGCGCCTGCATGCCCTACTTCTCACAGCCCTTCCTTGCCTCGGCAACCGGCGAGGAACTGGACCGCAACGAGCTCGACTCACGCGCCTGGCGGATCCGCAAGCGTGCCCAGAATAAGTTCGGCGTGTACTTCCCGTCACTGTCCTCGCGCACCATCGTCTACAAGGGCATGCTCACCACGGCCCAGCTGGAGCCGTTCTACCCCGATCTCTCGGACAAGCGTTTCAAGACCAAGCTGGCGATCGTCCACTCGCGCTTCTCCACCAACACGTTCCCGTCCTGGCCGCTGGCCCAGCCGTTCCGCACCATCGCCCACAACGGTGAAATCAACACCGTCAAGGGCAACCGGAACTGGATGCGCGCCCGTCAGTCCCAGCTCGCCAACCCACTGCTGGGTGACTCCCCGGAAGAGCTGTACCCCATCTGCACCCCCGGCGCGTCAGACTCCGCGTCCTTCGACGAAGTCGCCGAGCTGCTGTGGCTCTCCGGCCGCCCCATCACGCACTCGATCATGATGATGATCCCCGAGGCTTGGGAAAACCACGCCACCATGGATCCGGCACGGCGGGCGTTCTACGAATACCACTCCCTGCTCATGGAACCGTGGGACGGCCCCGCGGCCGTCTCCTTCACCGACGGCAACCTCGTCGGCGCCACCCTGGACCGCAACGGCCTGCGCCCCGGACGCTACTGGATCACCGAAGACGGGCTGATCATCTTCGCGTCCGAGGTGGGCGTGATCGACGTCGAACCCTCCAAGGTGGTCAAGAAGGGCCGGGTTTCCCCGGGCAAAATGTTCCTCGTGGACACCGACGCCGGCCGCATCATCGACGACGAAGAGGTCAAAGCCGAGGTCGCTGCCGCGAACCCTTGGGCCGAGTGGGTCAAGGACAACCTGATCGACCTCAAGGACCTCCCCGAGCGCGAACACGTGGTTCACACCGCCGCGTCCGTCAACATCCGCCAGCGGACCTTCGGGTACACCACCGAAGAGCTCAAGATCCTGCTCGGCC
This sequence comes from Pseudarthrobacter sp. MDT1-22, assembly GCF_054511035.1. Classification (NCBI taxonomy): domain Bacteria; kingdom Bacillati; phylum Actinomycetota; class Actinomycetes; order Micrococcales; family Micrococcaceae; genus Pseudarthrobacter; species Pseudarthrobacter sp. MDT1-22. Next base: position 98,755 of record NZ_JBTNDK010000010.1, read on the forward strand.
CGATGGCCCGCACCGGCGCCGAGCCGCTGGGTGCCATGGGCTCCGACACCCCGATTGCAGTGCTCTCCAAGCGTCCCCGGCTGCTCTTTGACTACTTTGTGCAGTCCTTCGCGCAGGTCACCAACCCGCCGCTGGACGCCATCCGTGAAGAGCTGGTCACGTCGCTGACGTGCGCCATCGGCCCGAACGGCAACCTCTTGGACACCAAGCAGGTCCGCCAGCCGCAGGTCATGCTGCCGTTTCCCGTGATCAACAACGACCAGCTCGCCAAGATCGCCAACATCGAAACGCCCGACGGCGACCGCGTGGCCATGAAGGTCCGTGGCCTCTACCGCCCCGAAGGTGGCGAGAACGCCCTGCGTGCCCGGCTCACCGAGATCTGCGAGCAGGTGTCCGGCGCGATCAACCGCGGCGTGCAGTACGTTGTGCTGTCCGACCGTGACTCGAACGCGCAGTGGGCGCCGATTCCTTCGCTGCTCCTGGTCAGCGCCGTGCACCATCACCTGCTGCGCAGCGCCAACCGCACCAAGACCGCCCTGGTGGTCGAGGCCGGCGACGTCCGCGAGACGCACCACGTGGCTGTCCTGATCGGCTACGGCGCCTCCGCCGTGAACCCGTACCTGGCCATGGAATCCGTGGAGCAGCTGATCACCGCCGGTGACGTTGTTGGGGTTACCCCGCAGGACGGCGTCTACAACCTGATCAAGGGCCTCGGCAAGGGCGTCCTGAAGATCATGTCCAAGATGGGCATCTCCACTGTTGCGTCCTACACCGGTGCGCAGACGTTCGAGGCCCTGGGCCTCGGACAGGAACTGGTGGACGAGTTCTTCGCCGGCACGCACTCCCAGCTGGGCGGCGTGGGCCTGGACGTTATCGCCGCCGAAGTTTCGGCGCGGCACCAGATGGCCTACCCGGAAGGCGGCATCGAATTGCCGCACCGCCCGCTCCTGGGCGGCGGCGAGTACCAGTGGCGCCGCGACGGCGAGCCGCACCTGTTCAACCCGGAGACCGTCTTCCGCCTCCAGCACGCCACGCGTGAGCGCCGCTACGACATTTTCAAGGCGTACACCAAGGGCGTGGATGACCAGTCCGAGAACCTGATGACCCTGCGCGGGCTGCTCAAGTTCAAGAACGACCGTCCCGCTGTTCCGTTGGAGGAAGTGGAGCCCGTCTCCAGCGTTGTGAAGCGTTTCTCCACCGGCGCCATGAGCTACGGGTCCATCTCCAAGGAAGCCCACGAGACCCTCGCGATCGCCATGAACCAGTTGGGCGGGAAGTCCAACACCGGTGAAGGCGGCGAGGACGTGGACCGCCTGCTGGACCCGAAGCGCCGTTCTGCCGTCAAGCAAATCGCGTCGGGCCGGTTCGGCGTCACCAGCCTGTACCTGACCAACGCTGACGACATCCAGATCAAGATGGCCCAGGGTGCCAAGCCCGGCGAGGGCGGCCAGCTGATGGCGCAGAAGGTGTACCCATGGGTTGCCCGGACGCGCCACTCGACGCCCGGCGTCGGCCTGATTTCACCGCCCCCGCACCACGACATCTACTCGATCGAGGACCTCGCGCAGCTCATCTATGATGCGAAGCGCGCCAACCCCTCGGCCCGTGTGCACGTCAAGCTCGTCTCCGAAGTGGGGATCGGCACTGTGGCGTCGGGTGTCACCAAAGCGAAGGCCGACGTCGTACTGGTCTCCGGCCACGACGGAGGGACCGGCGCGTCCCCGCTGAACTCGCTCAAGCATGCGGGTGTGCCGTGGGAGCTGGGGCTCGCGGAGACGCAGCAGACGCTGATGCTCAACGGCCTGCGCGACCGTGTAGTGGTCCAGGTGGACGGCCAGCTCAAGACCGGCCGCGACGTCGTTATCGCCGCGCTGCTCGGCGGCGAGGAATTCGGTTTCGCCACCGCCCCTCTGGTGGTGGAAGGCTGCATCATGATGCGCGTCTGCCACCTGGATACCTGCCCGGTGGGCGTCGCAACGCAGAACCCCGAACTGCGGGCCCGCTTCACCGGCAAGCCCGAATTTGTGGTCAACTTCTTCGAATTCCTGGCCGAGGAAGTCCGCGAGATCCTCGCGGAACTCGGCTTCCGGAGCATCGAGGAGGCGATCGGCCACGCCGAGGTGCTGGATGCCCGCGAAGCGATCAACCACTGGAAGGCCGACGGCCTGGACCTGGACCCGATCCTGCACGGACTCGAGTTCGACGACGACGCTCCGCTGCGCAACATGACCTCGCAGAACCACGAACTGGACAAGCACTTTGACCAGCGGCTGATCACCATGGCCACGGAAGCGCTGACTGACCGCAGCCCCGTGAAGATCGCGGTGGACGTGATTAACACGGACCGCTCCGTGGGCACCATGCTTGGCCACACGGTGACCAAGACGTTCAGCACGGACGTGCTGGCGCCGGACACCATCGACATCACCCTGACCGGTACCGCGGGACAGTCGCTGGGCGCCTTCCTGCCCGCCGGCATCACGCTGCGCCTCTTCGGTGACTCGAACGACTACGTGGGCAAGGGCCTTTCCGGCGGGCGGATCATCGTCCGGCCGGACCGCACCAACGTGTTCAAGGCCGAAAGCAACGTCATTGCCGGCAACGTGATCGGCTACGGTGCCACCAGCGGCGAGATGTTCCTGCGCGGCCAGGTGGGCGAACGCTTCATGGTCCGCAACTCCGGAGCCACCGCAGTTGTCGAAGGCATCGGCGACCACGGCTGCGAGTACATGACCGGCGGGCAGACGCTGATCATCGGCCGCACCGGACGCAACTTCGGCGCCGGAATGTCCGGCGGTACCGCCTACGTGCTGGACCTGCAGACCACCCAGGTCAACAAGGACGCCCTGCAGTCCGGCGAACTCCAGCTCGTTGAACTCGACGCCGAAGACAGGGACATTGTCCACGGCCTGCTGGTGAAGCATGTCGAGGAAACGGAATCGCTCCACGCGGCGCGGTTGCTGGAGAACTTCGACGATACTGCTGCCCGCATTACCAAAGTGCTGCCGCGCGATTACGCGGCAGTCCTGCAAACCCGTCTGGACGCCATTGAAGAGGGCCTTGACCCTGATGGCGAAGAAGTATGGGCTCGAATCCTGGAGGTGACCGGTGGCTGATCCACGCGGATTTCTTAAAGTACGCCAGCGTGAAACCCAGCCGCGCCGCCCCGTTCCGGTCCGCATCATGGACTGGAAGGAAGTCTATGAGGCCCAGGAAAAGGGTGTCCTGAAGGCCCAGGCCGGCCGCTGCATGGACTGCGGCGTGCCGTTCTGCCACCAGGGCTGCCCGCTGGGCAACCTCATCCCCGAGTGGAACGATCTCACCTGGCGGGACAAGGGCGAGGAAGCGATTGAGCGGCTGCACGCCACCAACAACTTCCCCGAGTGGACCGGCCGGCTTTGCCCGGCGCCGTGTGAGGCGTCCTGTGTGCTGGGGATCAACCAGCCTGCGGTCACCATCAAGCAGGTTGAAGTGTCCATCATCGACGAAGCGTTCGAAAACGGCTGGGTCAACCCGCTGCCTCCGACGCGACTGACCGGAAAGACCGTTGCCGTCGTCGGCTCCGGGCCTGCCGGCCTGGCCGTGGCGCAGCAGCTGACCCGGGTGGGGCACACCGTTGCGGTGTACGAGCGTGACGACAAGATCGGCGGCCTCCTCCGCTACGGCATCCCCGACTTCAAGATGGAAAAGGAGCAGGTGGACCGCCGCGTTGAGCAGATGAAGGCGGAAGGCACCCGCTTCCGCACCGGCGTCGCTGTGGGTACCGACGTGACGTGGGAGCAGCTGCGACGCCGCTACGACGCCGTCGTGGTTGCCACCGGCGCCACCGTCCCGCGGGACCTGCCCATCCCGAGCCGTGACTTCGAAGGCGTGCACTTTGCCATGGATTACCTGGTGCCGGCCAACCGCGTTGTCGCGGGGGAGACGGTGGAGAACCAGATCCACGCCAAGGGCAAGCACGTGGTGATCCTGGGCGGCGGCGATACCGGTGCTGACTGCCTCGGTACTGCGCACCGCCATGGAGCCGCATCCGTGACCACCCTGGCCATCGGCAAACAGCCGCCGGCCGAACGCGCCGGGCACCAGCCCTGGCCCACGTTCCCCACCCTGTTCGAAATGGCCAGCGCCCACGAGGAAGGCGGCGAACGCACGTACCTCGCCTCCACCGTGGAGTTTGTCGGCGAGAACGGCAAGCTTACCGGCGTCAAGGTTGCCGAAACGGAATTCGTTGACGGTAAGCGGCTCCCGAAGGCCGGCACCGAACGGATCATCCCGGCGGACCTGGTCTTCCTGTCGCTGGGCTTCACCGGAGCCGAGCCTGCTGGCATCACCGAGCAGGTCAGCGCCGAATTCGACGGGCGCGGCAACGTGACCCGCGACGGGTACTACATGACCAACACGGAGGGCATCTTCGTGGCCGGCGACGCCGGACGCGGGCAGTCGCTTATCGTATGGGCCATCGCTGAGGGCCGGGCCTGTGCGGCCGCCGTGGACAAGTTCCTCATGGGCAGCACCATCCTGCCGGCGCCGGTGGCTCCGACGGACCGGGCCATCGCGGTTCTCTGACAGCCGTCAGTTCGCCGCGGATTAACCTCCACAACAACTTAACCAATGCAGGACGCTACTAGGGTAGGTATATGAGACGCGCTAAGATTGTGGCCACTTTTGGCCCGGCAATTGCCAGCTTTGAGAACACCCTCGCGGTGTTGGAAGCCGGTGTGGATGTTGCCCGGATGAACATGAGTCACGGTGACTACACCGTGCATGACAACACCTACGAGAATGTCCGCAAGGCAGCAGCCCAGCTGAGCAAGCCTGTGGCCATTATGGCTGACCTGCAGGGCCCCAAGATCCGTCTTGGGCGCTTCGTGGACGGCCCGCACGCCCTCGCCGAGGGTGACATCTTCACCATCACCACCGAAGACGTTCCGGGCACCAAGGAGATCTGCTCCACCACGCTGAAGAGCCTCACCGAGGACGTCAACGTGGGGGATGCCCTGCTGATCGACGACGGCAAGGTGGCCCTGCGGGCGATCGAGGTCGACGACGTCAAAGTCGTTACAGAGGTAACCGTCGGCGGGATGGTGTCCAACAACAAGGGCATCAACCTTCCCGGCGTTGCGGTCAACGTGCCGGCGCTGAGTGAAAAAGATGAGGACGATCTCCGCTGGGCCATGCGCCGCGGTGTTGACATGGTTGCACTGTCGTTCGTTCGCGACGCCTCGGACATCACCCGTGTGCACGAGATCATGGACGAAGAAGGCCGCCGTGTGCCGGTCATCGCCAAGATCGAAAAGCCGCAGGCAGTGGACCAGCTCCACGAGATCATTGACGCCTTTGACGCCATCATGGTGGCCCGTGGCGACCTCGGGGTGGAACTTCCGCTCGAGGAAGTGCCGATCGTGCAGAAGCGCGCCATCGAACTGGCACGCCGCTGGGCGAAGCCGGTCATCGTGGCCACGCAGGTCCTCGAATCCATGATCGACAACCCGCGCCCCACCCGTGCAGAGGCCTCCGACTGCGCCAACGCCGTGCTCGACGGTGCAGACGCCGTTATGCTCTCCGGCGAGACCAGCGTGGGCAAGTACCCGATCGAAACCGTCAAGGTCATGGCCAGGATCATCGAATCCACCGAGGTCCACGGCCTGGAACGCGTTCCGCCGCTGGGCACCAAGCCCAAGACCCGTGGCGGCGCCATCACCCGCGCCGCCGTCGAAATCGCCGACCAGCTGGATGCAAAGTACATCTGTACATTCACCCAGTCCGGCGACTCCGCGCGCCGCCTGTCGCGTCTGCGCCCCATCAGGCCGGTATTCGCGTTCACTCCGTTGGAGCACGTGTGGAACCAGCTGGCGCTGACCTGGGGCATCCAGCCGGTGCTGGTTCCCATGGTGGGCCATACTGACGAGATGACCGCGCAGGTTGACCGCAGCCTGCTCGAAATGAAACTCGTCGAAGACGGTGACCTGGTGATCATTGCCGCCGGGTCCCCTCCCGGAAAGGCTGGTTCCACCAACTCGCTGAAGGCGCACAGGGTGGGCGACTTTGCAGACGCCGGCAGCCTGGGCGACGCCGGCGAAGGTGCCCCCAGGGAGAAGCTCGGCCCCTGGCCAACGGCATAGCAACCTAAAAGGAAGGACCCCTGCCAGTTTGGCAGGGGTCCTTTTCTTTGCTCCGGTGATTGTGCTTGTCCGGTGATTGAGCTTGTCGAAATCCCGACAGGCTCAATCCAGAATCTTTTAGTTGACCTGGTTGATAATGGTTTCGGCAACCTCGCGCATGCTGAGGCGGCGGTCCATGGAGGTCTTCTGGATCCAGCGGAAAGCCTCCGGCTCCGTCAGGCCCATCTTGGTGGTCAGCAGGCTCTTGGCGCGCTCGACGAGCTTGCGGGTGGCGAACTGCTCCTGCAGGTCCGATACTTCGCTTTCGAGGGCCTTGATTTCCTCGTGGCGGGAGAGCGCAATTTCCAGGGCCGGGATGAGGTCGGCCGGGGTGAAGGGCTTGACCACGTAGGCCATGGCGCCGGCATCGCGGGCGCGCTCCACAAGTTCCTTCTGGCTGAAAGCCGTCAAAAGGACCACGGGGGCGATGCGGGCCTTGACGATCTTCTCGGCTGCGGTGATGCCATCCATAATCGGCATCTTGACGTCCATCAGGACGAGGTCCGGCTTGAGTTCCTCGGCGAGCTGCACGGCCTTCTCGCCGTTGTCTGCTTCGCCCACCACGTCATAGCCTTCGCCGCGCAGGATCTCGATGATGTCGAGTCGGATGAGGGTTTCATCCTCGGCCACAATGACGCGGCGCGCCGGCTGGGACGTGGGTTTTGACTCCGTTTGTTCAGTCACGGGATCTCCTTGGAAAGGTACGGCGGGAACATCACCATCTTAGGTGCGCCCGCGGCCGTAGTTTGATCTGCATGGTCTATTGCGGCGTCAGCGGCGCGATTCTGGAATTCAGCCTATCTGCATGTAGAGTAATTCCGCGTACGTGAAGCGATCGCGTTGCTCACAATCAGCTGTGGGCGTACCGGTTTGCACAGCGTATTCCGCGCCCGAGTGGCGGAATTGGCAGACGCGCCGCACTCAAAATGCGGTATCGAAAGGTGTGTGGGTTCGAGTCCCACCTCGGGCACAGTGTTTCCGCAGGTCAGAGGGGTTTTAGGCCTCTGAGTGTGCACAAAAACTCGATTTCTGTGCACACGAAGCCTAGAATTTTGGGTATGGCCAGCATTTGGGAACGAAAAAAATCGGACGGATCCACGTCCTATACGGTCCGCTGGCGGAACCCCGAGACGCGAAAGCAAGAGGGGATCACCCTCGCCACTTCGGCTGAGGCCCTCACGCTTAAGCGCCTCCTCGACGCCAACAACCAATCATTTGAGATTGCCCAGCACGCGATGCTTGCGAACCAATCCAAAGCGCCCACCGTGGCGGCCGTGATTCAAGAGCACCTCGACCTTCTTGTTCGGCCCTCCGTCGGCACAGTGCACACGTATCAGACCATGTTGAAGCTGCACATCGCCGACGTCATTGGGCATATCCCAGTGGACAAGCTTGACTACCGGCACCTGACTTACTGGATCAAATCGATGCAGTCCAAAGGCAGGTCTCCCAAAACCATCAAGAACAACCATGGCCTGATCTTCGCGGCCATGGAGACGGCCATCCGGCTCGGCTACCGGAAGGACAATCCGTGCCGAGGGGTCCAACTCCCATCAGGCGAAAAAGCAGAGGATGAGGCCAGATTCCTGACGCACGGCGAATTCGGCCTGATTCTGGAGGGCATGGGGGAGCGATACAAGGCATTCACTGAATTCTTGGTCATGACGGGCACGCGCTTTGGTGAAGCAACAGCGGTGACTGTTGCCGACGTAGACCTGATGTCCAAGCCGGCCACTATGCGGATCAACAAGGCATGGAAGCGTGGTGTTGACTCCGAGTACTACATCGGCGCGACAAAGACGGGTGCCGGCAAGAGGACGGTCTCGCTTAATCCGCGTCTGGTCGAAATCCTGATTCCCTTGGTTGCCAGTCGGCCTGGCTCAGAACTGCTGTTCACCACGCCCAAAGGCGAGCGTATTGTTCACAAGCTGTATTGGCACCACTACTGGGTGCCTGCGGTGGAAGCGGCGCAGGCCCTCGGGCTGAAGAAGTCGCCCAGGATTCACGACCTGCGCCACACACATGCTTCCTGGCTGATTCAGGATGGTGTATCGCTCTTCACCGTCTCAAGGCGGCTGGGGCACGCATCAACGAGAACGACGGAGCAGGTGTATGGGCACTTGATGCCGCAGGCCCTTCAGGATGCTGCGGACGCCACGGAGCGCGCGATCACGGGGTTCGTGCGCTGACACTTGCGTCATCCCTGTTGTGATCTGGGTTGCTGGTATCCGACCGGCGCGAGACGCCGCCGCGCTCTGGTTCCGATCAGTCGTTCCTGAGGGGACGACCCGGCATGAACCGGGACCTCCCGGAGGCGGGCGATCTCCCCGATGTGCTCCGACGTGAAGACGATCTTTCCCTTCCCCCAACAAACATGCGGGAAGCGACCGTTCGCGGCCCCTTCCCGCAACCACGCCTCAGTGCAATGCATGAGGGCTGCCGCTTCCGCCGGCTCGTAAAACTCCAGGTCCATTGGAACTCCTAGGTGGCGTAGTTCGCTTGGAAGTTCATCGATGATGGACCTGCTTTGACATGATCGGCAGCGGATTCGCCGAGCAGCGCAGAAAACCGTATTCAGGGTCATATCTGCGAATTAGGAGCAGGCACCTCCATAGGTGCCCGATGTCTCGTCGACGGATCTGCGTGTCTCCGACCCGCGCACGCCTGCTTGCGAACGGGTGATATGAAGTCTCGAAGTCGTGCTGAGGTACGGTGTAACGACGCGAATCGGTTTGTCGCCATAAGTCCATCGTGGGGGAGTTGAATGAAGGCGCTTCTTGCTGAACAGTTGCTGGCAGAGGTTACGGGGATCAAGGATCTCACGCGATTGAGCGACGTGACGCAGCGGCTCCGCACTTTGGCGGACATCAAGTATGACGACTATGGCGGATACACACCGGGAGTTCGGTTCATCGAATCGCTGGCCGTGTGGCTCAGTGAATTCAACCCAAGTGACCGTGAGACCGCCCTTGACTTTGTGTTGCATCGCCTTGCCTACATTTCAGCCACAGAACTCGATCATCTGGTCTCGACCGTATATAAAGACATGCTGCGACCGAGGCTGCTCCGGATCGCCGCGAATATGTTAGGCGAGCCTTCATGGGCTGTTAGGAAGATCGCTAGCTCACCAGAATTCTTGGCACTTCAACGCCAAACGCTAGTTCTGGGCATGAGCGATGGGGCCCGATTGGATAAGCTGCGTCGCGCCAGTCTTCTCTCTACCGAACAGTTCCATTTGGTCTCAACCGTCGATAAAGAAAAGGCCGATGATATGAGTTCGAAGCTCGCTGCTGCGCTCACGTCCATGGGTTGGCTTGGCGAAGCGAAATTCAGCTCCGTGATAGTTGTTGATGATTTTTCTGGTAGCGGAATGACGATGCTCAGACCTGGGGTCGATGGATGGAAGGGCAAATTGCCCAAGATAATCAGCCACGTGGCTGATCTCAAGTCGCGTGGCGTAGTAGCAGACGATGCGCGAGTAATCGTTTTGCTCTATCTGCTTACTAAGCAAGCTAAGTCCCAATTGACCGCACGGATGAACGAGGCAGGCTTTACCGAACCGGAGGTGTCGTTGATTGCAGCGCACACATTCGACGATGACTTCCCACTGACGGAAGACGCTGATAAAGAATTTTGGAAGCTATGCTCAGACTACTTTCGCGAATCGTGGGACAACGAGCACTCTGGGCTTGGCGGCGACTTGTCCCACGGATTTGGGGGAAGCGCCCTGCCTCTGGTGATCCATCACAATGCCCCGAACAACTCCCCGCCGATACTTTGGAAGGACGAATCCATCGAAAGTAGCGGGAATAGCGATTCTGCCCGTCAATGGATTGGCGTGTTTCCTCGCCATGAACGCCACCACCCGGGCAGGCCATAGTGGTCGTAGGTAACCCCTTTCGTTTACGCTACACGGAGCAACAGCGTGATCACATGGGCTTTATCAGGACGTTCAGCGTCGGCATGTTGGAGGTACTGCCCCCGGCCGAGAGCGCTTGGAACAGATTGGTCGTCCTCAGAAGCGCGCCGGGCGCTGGCAAAACCTCGATCCTTCGCCTTCTGACGCCCGAATCACTTACGGCAATAGTTGGTATCGATAACCCCGAGGATGCCATTAAGGCGTTACGCGTGGCACTTGAGGAACTAGAAGTGATTCATAAAGGATCTTTGCGTGTGCTGGGCGTAATGGTCAATGTGGGAAAGGACTATAGGTCGCTCATCGACCTCGGCCCCAAAGGCGCTGGGAATCATAAAGTATTCTTCAAACTCCTGGACGCTCGAATAATAGCCCGCGCTATTGAGGCTGTTGCTTTGGCCAATGATCTGAGGTTTCCCGATGATGCAAAGCGTATTCGATTCGTGCCCCGTTCAGGATCTGGCGGCGAATCGGCCAAGGAAGCACTGAGCCAGATTGGCGCTTCGACTTTTGATGATTCGCTCCATTCGATAGACAGCGATGGATATTACGCGGACGCCTTATTGAGAGTTGTGCGGACCAAAGAGCGAAGTGTCCTAACTTTATTGGATTCACTATTACCAGTCGAGTGGGAGTCCGAAGTCGGGCACTCCAGGCTGTACTCGCTTCCGTTCCTTGGCAACTGCGACATCGAAGTAGATGGTCATACGGTCGCCTATAGACCGGTCGTCCTCTTTGACGATGTTCACGACCTCGAAGAGGAACAGCGCGAGGCGTTATATGGGCAGCTGCTGGATCGAACTAACAATCTGGGGCGTTGGATTGCGGAACGCAAGGAAGCTGTGCCTGACCACGAGCTTCTTACGGGTTCCACCAATGGTCGGGACTACCAATTAGTCGCACTCGAAGACGAACTCAGTGCTGGTTCGAAAGGCGGACACTCCCCGCGGCTAGAGCGAATTCTGGGTGGAATTGCGAATAGCCGCGCCCAATTACATCTAGCTTCTTTGGGCGTCCACGAACAATTTACTTCGCTCCTGCGATCAGCCGAGGAAATCGAGCCGATACGTAAGCTTGAGGTTTTCAACAGCGTCATCGCCGACGTCCGAGCTCTAGTGGACGCCAATCCGCAGTATCGCAGTTGGATGGCGGCCGCTGAGGATAGGCAGGTGGGCCTAGACCGGCTCGAAGCTGCCTACGACTGGCGTGAGCTTCAGATCCTAATCGAACGTGACATAAAGCGTTCACCCCCGGCTCTCTTTGACTACGAACTTGAGTCTGAACAGGCGACGCGCATGGCTTCGTCAGGCACTAAGTCCGCTGCACGGTTGTTCTTGGCGAATGAGCACACATTGCCTTACTACGTAGGTTGCGATGTGCTTGCGGACCTTTCAAGTCGAAATGTCGAACAGTATCTGAGCTTGGGAGGGGACATGTTCGAGCTCATGATGTCCGCGGTCACACAGCGTCGACGCACTGGCGCCTACCTGAGCACAGCCGAGCAGGACCAACGCGTGAGACGCTCTAGCAAGTTGTTGTGGGAAGCCGTCGTGCGACGCGTCGCACATGGTCCTGACGTCCTCGCCTTGCTGCATACAATCGCCGATAACAGCCGGACGGAAACCTTTCGCGCCACAGCTCCGTACGCCCCAGGTGTGACGGGTACGGCCATTGCTTTACATGAGCGGAGTTTCCTTTTCGAAATCAAGAGCGACAGTGTTACATACGCCAGGTACGAACGCCTGTCGCGCGCATTAGCTTCGGCGGTTGCCAACAACCTCTTGGAGATGTCGCCAGAAGCGACTAGCGCCAAGGGCCAGAAGTGGTCGGTTTTCTACCTAAACCGCCTTTTGTGTCCGCATTTCGATCTCCCCCTCCAGAGAGGTGGATTTCGCGAGCAACCGATAGCGAAACTGTCACAGAAACTTGATTTGGCTCGCAGGGTAAGCGCGGACCGGCCTGCGCCGGACCCGACTACTCCACTCAACAGTCTAGAAGGATGGCCCAGGTGAACGTGGCCGGCTTTGCAAAACTACGTTGGTACGACTATGTGTTCGCTGATGATACTGAAAACAGTGAACGACTTTGGACCGAGGCGTGCCAGGACGGCGAGAAGATTCTTCTCATCTGCGGCGCCGGATTCGACCCAAGGACCCTGGACACACCGCGTCGTGTTGCTTCAATCGAATGGGAGCAGCTAACGGTCCTAGCTCTGAAACCAAGTGTGGGCGGCGAACACGACGCCGCTGAAGGGGCTGCCCACGACAACGAAGCGGAGCTGAGCAAGCTGTTCGGTGATCGGCTCACGGTCGTTGACTCTCCGCAAGTACTCGACCCAAACACGACCGGGACCGTTCTTAGTCGTCGGCTTCAAGCACAGCATCAGGTGTTGGATTTCGACACAGTGATCGTCGACATGAGCGGCCTGCCATCTTCGATTTCGTTCACCGTTCTCCAGCTGTTCCTCCAGCAGTCTCTGCCCGACGTTAGAGACAACAAAAGGTTCGAAGGCAACCTCTTGGTAACCGTGTCTGAAGACGTCTCCACCGACTCAAGGATCATGGCTAGTGGACTTGACGCCCCTGGAACGCTAGCTGGCTTCGAACGTCTCCCCGACGTTTCCACGACCTGTATTTGGGTTCCGGTATTGGGCGCCGGTGCGGGAGAGGAGTTACGAGCGCTTACAACTCTTTTGGATCCACATGAAGTTTGTCCAGTAGTCCCATTCCCGTCGCGGAATCCTAGGAGGGGCGATGAACTCATTCTCGAGCATCGAGTATTGCTCATCGATGAACTTCAATTCGAACCCCGGAACGTTTTGTACGCATCGGAGACAAACCCTTTCGATTTATATCGCCAATTAGTATGGCTTGCGGATCGTTACAGGACGGCGCTAGCCCCTCTGGGTGGAGCAACAATTGTCGTCAGCGAGCACACGAGCAAGATCTTAAGCCTTGGTGTGCTTCTCGCCGCCCACGAAGCGAGTCTCGTCATTGGCCATGTGCGCCCGATGGCGTATCGCCTAAGCGGATCCGAACCTGAGGACCGTAAGCCTTGGATATACACTGCCTGGCTCACAGGCCGGCCTTACGCGTGAATCTATTAAGCATGAGAAAGGACGTCATCCATGGCCAAGTACGCTGATGAGGTCGAGGGCCTCCACGACGCCTATGAAGCAGCGCTGACGCATCCGGAGGCCAAGAAGCTCAACTGGGCCTTTGAACGCGTTCGCGGCCGTCCGCTATTTGCTGTTGGAAGTGGTGGCACGATGCCAGTGGCGGAGCACGCTGCAGATCTCCACCATCGGGTCACTGGAAAATTTGCACTCGCTGTTACGCCGCTGCGATTTGTAGAACTTGCAGGGAGGACGGCGAACGCCGCGCTGATAATCTTCTCGGCTCGTGCGAAGCACCCTGATACAGGTCTGGCCATTACTCACGCGCTAGCTCTAGGGATTCCCATTGTCGTAGTTACCCAGAGAGAGCAATTGGATCTCGAGTCGCCCATGACCGAACCCGGAGTGACTGTCGTGACGGTGCCCGGGCAAGGCAATGATGGCTTTCTCGCTACACGTAGCGTCTTGATCATGGCTACTGTCGTCACTCGGATGTACGGAGAGTCCCTTCCGCAGCGGCTGCCTAGCATCGACTCGCCTGTGCCAGCAACGCGTGGCGATCGCTTGCTGGTGCTCCATGCCCAAGAGGGGCGGGCCGCAGCAGGAGACATTGAAACGCGCATGCATGAGCTTGGATTGATGACCGTGCAGGTGGCGGACTACAGGAACCTCGCCCATGGTAGGCACGTGGGATTGGAACGCAGGTCCGATTCGACCACCGTCGTGGCGCTTGTGAGTCCCGCGTCGGCCGGCCTCGCTGCCAAGACACTTGGCACGCTGCCCGAGCTGGTGGAGATCCACAAAATTGAGACTCCGCTCAGCGGTGCTGCTGCAGCGCTGGATCTTCTTGCCGCGGCAATGGCTCTACCTATTGCCGTGGCATCGATGCAGAGTATCGAGCCAAGTAAGCCTCGTGTCCCATCCTTCGGACGTAACCTGTACCACCTTCCTTTCAAACGCTTGTATCCTGCCAAACAAGCAGGCCCCATTCTGCGAAAAGTGCAAGCTGCAGGTTTTGGATTTGCGACCGAGGCGGCCGTCGAGCTTTATTCATCGGCATACGCTGATTGGTCCCAGGGTCTACGCCGTCGGCCAGTCCAAGCGATTGTCCTTGACTACGACGGAACGTGTGTGTCCACTGCTGGCAGGTTCGACCTACCTGAAGCACCCGTTCAAGAGGCATTGACGCGGCTCCTCGCTGCTGGACTGCCATTGGCTTTCGCTTCTGGGAGGGGCGGGAGTTTGCACGAGGACCTTCGTAAGTGGGTGCCTCGGGAGTTCTGGCATCTGATTTCTCTGGGCCTTCATAACGGTGCGTGGCGACTTGAACTCAGCGACGAACTGCAAGAGACCAGGAATCCGGCTCCGTTTTGGTCGGAGCGACTTCAGGAGCGGCTACGACCATTCGCGGAACGCAAACTCATCAACCTTCGGATTAGGCCCTCGCAAGTCACAGTGACGAGCGATAGGCCTGAGATGACGGCGGCTACTCTCCGCGAACTCGTCGTCTCCGTCGTTGAGATCAGCGATGGTGAGTGCTTGCACGTGGCGTCGAGCGGACACAGCGTTGATATCATCGACGAGAAGTTTGGGAAAGAAAAGGTCTTCGCTGATTTTGTTGCTCGGCACGGCCAGACGTTGGCCATCGGTGACCAAGGCCAGCCGGGCGGGAACGACTTTGCACTTCTTGGTGCCGACACGATGACTGTATCGGTGGATGCTTGCTCGGCCGACCCTACCCGGTGCTGGAACGTCGCAGACTTCGGTTCAAGCGGCCCTCAAGCGCTGATGGAAACCCTGAACAAATTGGTTTCACGCCGGGGCGGACTGTATCTATTGCTCAAGAACAGCGATCATTGAACTGATGAAAGATGATCACTCCCCAGCTGGGAGCCAACGCCGGTCCAAGTCTGCAGACCAAATTCCGCGCACTCGCACGTTCGTCAGTAGCGGCTTTACAACAGTTGACATCAAACTTGGGGATGCACTTAGTGCGTCGCCCGGAGGGACGGCCACCAACGTTGCTCGTGTCCTCCAAACTATGGGCTGGAACACTCAACTCGTTGGGACTATAGGAAGCGATCCTGCAGGTCAATTCCTCAAGTCCGCACTTGAGACCGATGGTGTGGGGGTGCAACACCTTCGGCTAGAGAGTGCCTGGACGACTCCAGTCGTTCTCCAGGAAGAACATCGGGGAGATCATGTTTGGCGATTCCGCTGCCCGATTTGTGCAACTTCGTTTGCCAAACATCGGCCTACTCCAAAGGACGTCGCAAGTTCGCTGGTTGATGAAGTCGCGGCGCCCGATGTGTTTTTGTTCGATAGAGTCAGCCTCTTCACTCTTGCCCTTGCGGACGAGTGGGCTCACCAGGGCACTTTCGTAGTATTTGAGCCATCGGGACTCGGGCGCCCTCATTTATTCGATCGGGCCATTGAAGCAGCACACCTCGTAAAGTTCAGTTCTGAACGTGCGCCGGCGTTCAAGGACCGCTTGGTGGGTACTAGGGCCATATTGGTTGAGACACTCGGTGCGAACGGTGCACAGGTCCGTTTTTCTGAAGCAAAGACCTGGCAGCATATGCCCCCTCAGCCCATCACTACCAAAGTTGACTCCGCTGGCGCCGGTGATTGGACGACGGCAGGACTAGTAGATGAACTCTTCCCTGCATCTGGCGTTCCGGCGTATGCCTGCCCGGAAGGAGTTGCTCGGGCGGTCACGAATGGACAAGTTCTCGGGGCGATGGCTTGCAGTTGGGAGGGTGTCTATCCAGAGCCTCCAGCAATGTTCGACCCTGCGGACTTCGAGCGGTTGGCCTGCCCTCGAGTGGTACGTGAGTCTGCCGAGTCGGCTTTCTTCGGGCCGGTGACACCAATGGTGACAACCTAATTGGTTGATGCAATTCTGTAGCCCATTGCTGTCGCCGTTGGTAGGTACACAGTTAGCGGCGAAGAACCAGGTTAGGGCTTTTATCGGCAGCGCCTGAAACCAGTCGGATCCCGCGTCTCTGGCTGCTCGCAAGTGGTTCCCAAACAGACGGCATTCAACGTCTCTTTGCTCTGTTCGATAATGATCCGCGCAGTGTTGTTGGCGTACGCATAAGAACTGCTTCGAGGACCGCCGACTCGCAATAGGTCCACGAAACCGCCTTGTCTAAGGAGCGCCAGCTGCCGCTGGACTGTGCTCAGGCTCAGTCCGGAGCCCGTGGAAATCTGCTTGCTGGTCGACGGTCCACTCTTGCTGAGGAAGTGCAGGAGCCGACTCCGCGTTTTATTCATGAGGAGGTTCGTCATCGCTGCCACGTCCGAGTGAATCAAGGAAAGAATGGAAGGGGTGTAGACCCGTCTGCAATGACCACAATCTACGCCTCGGCAGAGAAGTTGGCTAGACGCTAAATCGTGACTGACCCACAAACCTTGTTGGGTCACGCGCCGAAAGCAATACTGGTACCAACGACGCTGATCTCACATGGATAGCTGTTGGGGGCAGGCAATCGGGTCATCAGAACGGCGACAAGTGGACGCAAACGAGGTTGCACGAAATGCCAACGGCGGAAATCGTACGCCGCAGGCGGAGCTCGCCCGAAAACTGAACCTCCTTCTGGACGTCGTCGTCGCCGAGCGCGGAACGCCGTTCACTTACCGTGAAGTCAGCGAAGCCCTGGCCAAACGTGGGGTGAGCCTATCCCGCGCGAGGTGGTTCTACATGAAGGACGGCACAGGGCGAATGGTTTCCGACCCCGAATTGCTTACTGCCTTATCCGAACTATTCGATGTCGACCCGAGTTACCTCCTGGGTAGCGACGGGGCGGAAGTTCCTGAACGCATAGATGCGCAGTTGGAATTTGTGAAGTCCCTGCGCGCCGCCAGGGTTAAGACCTTTGCGGCGCGAACACTTGGGGACGTTTCCCCGGAGACTCTGCGAGCCATCACCGAATACCTCAACGAAGATATCGCTAGGCACCCGACCGGCGAGTCGTCCGCAGCTAGCGGTTCAGAAGATAGTCCAGATGGGCTGCCAATAGAGCCTTGACGCGCGCGCCATCTACTGAGTAACGCGGCGAGCGGCCATGTCGTCGCCCTGGCTCGACGTCGGCCTTTACTACGCCAGTTTCTTCGAGAGCGAGCAAGTGTTTGGCGACGCTGGGCTCGGTGGCGCTTACGGCGTCAACAATGTCACCCCGCGTCGCGGGGCCGTTCGCGGTTAGGAAGCGCAGGATCTCATTTCGGGACCTGTTGCCGAAGGTTGCGATGGCCGCCTCCACGTCGGGTGACCAGGCTTCGTCTTCGGGCTGAGTGATCCTGGGCATGAC
This sequence comes from Pseudarthrobacter sp. MDT1-22, assembly GCF_054511035.1. Taxonomy (NCBI): domain Bacteria; kingdom Bacillati; phylum Actinomycetota; class Actinomycetes; order Micrococcales; family Micrococcaceae; genus Pseudarthrobacter; species Pseudarthrobacter sp. MDT1-22. Next base: position 116,257 of record NZ_JBTNDK010000010.1, read on the forward strand.
TTCATTCTTGTCTGATATGTCCCGAATCTCCAGCGTTGCGCTCTTGACACTACTTTAGTGAGTGCTGAGAATAGTTAAAGTAATCTTTGCATCCAAGCGGATCGGCCCCGATCTCTGACAGGGACGAGCTCACGCATCCATAATTTCTCTGAATTTCCCTGTCCTGGGAGCCGTCATGAGCGCAACATATTTGGCCTCTTCAGCCAACACCCCAGTCGAAGCAGGCGAAGCCAGCCGGACTGAATCTGATTTTCAAGTGGGCAACGTTTCGATGGAGCAGATGACATCATCAATCAACGAAGTCTCACGGTATGTCGCATCGCGGTTGTCCCGGGCGGGACGTGCCTGCGAGCTTGATGATGCCCTTCAAGACATCCGCATTGCAGTCTGGAGAGGAGTGCATGATGGCCATTACAGGCAGATACCCGGCGTGCGATTTGGCGCCTGGGTTCAGGGGATCGCGGCCCACGTTTGCTCGGCTTACACAGCCAAAGCGCGTTCAAAAGAATCTCTGCCGCTTCTGATCGATCCGGGGGATAACGACGAGCGAAACGTCGGTTGTCAGCACGAGGTTTTTGGTCCAGAAGGCGTGGCCGAGAGGGAGTGGGCCCTCAGCGTCCTTCAGGCAACGAGGCACTTTGTTGGCGACGTTGTGTGGGGTACAGCGATGTCGCTTCTACTCGCGGACGACTCGCGAACTCCCGGCTCGCCCAACGACCGCCGAGCCTACCGGCAACTCGTGTTGGTCCGGCAGATGGCGATCACGGTGAGGCAGGCGCTGGCGGCTGTTGACGCCGAGGGCCGCGACATCGGGGACGCAGCGTCATTTGCCGCGCGATGTCTGCCCACTCCCTTGCAGCAACAGATCGCGCAGAGGGTAGTCCGCCTTGAGCTGCGCAGGGAGGAACGGGCTGACGTGATTGCCGCCATCGCCGCCGACTTCGGCGTGAGTCGGCGCTATGTCGAGGTGCAGATTGGCACGGTCCGCCGGCTGTATGCGGCCGCGGTGGAGATCAGTGCTCCCATGGTTGGTTCCCGCATGGCAGCCCAACTACGGAGAGTGTGACAGAGCAAAGTCATGTCGTGTAGTCGGATGGTCGGCATGAAGTGGTGAAGAAGGGGCATCATGAAGCGCTCAACCGTTCTTGCTCGACGACTAACCGGAACCACGCGGTTGCTGATTCTTGCGGGCGGCCTGCTGGCCGTCGTCACGGTGATTGCTGCGCTTCTGCTGACTCCCAGTGAGCCGCGACGGGACAGCGCGACTCGCGTGACGGCGCCAGAATCTCCGCCTCAAACGTCAACCGCACACCCATCGGTGCCGTCAATATCCGTCGCCCCGAAGCATGACTACGGCCCACATACGCTCGACCACCGGGCACTATCGGAATCGACAGTCATAGCGCTCTACACCTGGGATGCGCGGACGTCAGACTACACCGAGATCTACGCCCGGGTGCGCAGCTGGTGGATGGTTCTTGAAGACGGGTCGAATCCTCTGAGCGTCTACACGGCGCAGTTCGAAGGAACGGGCATCGACGCCGCGGCCTTCGTGCAACTGACTTCCCGACAGGCCCACCGCACCTCAAACCTCATGCAAACCAAATGCGACGCTGAACTGGCCAACTATGTGGAGCATCCGGCCCCGTGGGAGGGCCTCCACGTGTGCACGGTGACGGTCAGCGTGACTGACCGCTCGACGTCGGATACGGGATCGGCTCCTTACACAGTCCCCGTGAGCGTCGTGGCCAACTGTCCGCCGGCAGCGTCTGCTCCCTACGATCGGTGCGCGCTCGTCGCCTTCTACACAGACGCCGACAGAATCGTCTACTGATGGGCATTCGGCGGGCGGTGCGGGCAGGAGTCGTTACGCGGTCGATAGCTGCAGGCATTCTGGTTGCACTGATCGTGTTGGCTGCTGTTCTTACTGGAACCCTTGCGCTCCTTGGGTCCGGAATGTCCAACGCCTCAGACGTGTGCGTGTGGCCGGATTCATCCGGTGATGTCGGTGCCGCCCGATCCAGCGGTATCGGCCGGGAAGCTCTGACTGTCTCGGGTCCGAGTGGGGCACCCTTGACGCTCAACCTGCGGCAGCAGGAAGTGGCTATGGCCTATATCTCCGTCGGACAGTCACTCAAAGTGCCGGGGCAGGCAATCCAGATATCAATCATGATGGCCCTCCAGGAGTCTGGTCTGCGCATGCTTTCGAATCCCGCAGTCCCAGAGTCCTTGGGCTTCCCGAACGACGGGCTCGGGTACGACCATGACTCCATTGGCTCTGCCCAGCAGCGGCCCGGCGCCGGATGGGGGCGCGTTCAGGACCTCATGCGTGCCGAGTACAACGCGGCCGCCTTCTTCGGCGGAGCCAACGGCCCCAACCGCGGCTCTCCCCGGGGGTTGCTGGACATCGGGGGCTGGGAACGGATGTCCCTTGGCGAGGCGGCCCAAGCCGTTCAGGTTTCGGCATTCCCTGAGCGGTACGCACGGTGGGAACCGGCCTCCGCAGCAATCATCGCTGCGCTGGCCGGCGACATCACGTTGCCACGCTGCGAGAGCCCCGGCCAGAACGGCGGCCGCCCAGCGCCAGCCATCCCAACGCACCTCGATGACCAGCGGCGCGCCATCATCGGCTTCGCCCAGCAAGGCTTAGGCGGACGGTACGTCTGGGGAGGCACCGCCTTCAAAGCCTGGGACTGCTCCGGCTACGTGATGTGGATTTACGCCCAGATCGGGAGGCAGCTTCCACGGGTCGACCAGTGGGTTGTCGGCGCCCCGACCTCGACGCCGCTACCGGGCGACTTGGTCGTTCAGAACCCAGACGGCCCGGAACACTGGGGCCACGTCGGAATTTATGCAGGCGACGGGATGATGTACAGCGCCCTCAACCCCAGCGCTGGAACCCTGCTCCACCCCATTGACTGGAACCCCGGCAGCCGCTTCTTCACACTGCTGGGCTGATCAGGCGATCAATCAACAAATAGTCCATGCAAGTCATGCACCGCATACCAAAACAGCACATGGAGAGACAACCGCAGGTCTTCGCCTGCGTCTACACTCGATCGGAGCAAAGTCATGAAGTACGCAGTCGTCGACCCTGGAATCGTCCCCAACACCAATTTCCCGTTTCTGGAGTCCCTGAAACAGATCGGCGGCGGCATCCTCGTCGGTGCCTTCATCGTGATAGCCATCGTGGCGGTCATCGGCGCCGCCATGCTCCTGGCCGGCAAACTCAGCCAGTCATCACGACTCGCCTCAGGCGGCGGAATGATCCTCCTGTGGACCGGACCAGTGGCCGCGATCCTCGGCGGTATCAACGGCTACATCCTGTGGTCACAAAGCGCCTTCCAGCTCGGATTCTAGGTCGCCGCCATGCTGCCCGATCTCTGCGCTCCAGGAGCGTGGTGGCCTCCCGGCTGCGGGCTGGTCTCCCAGGCCCAAAATGGCGCACTGTCCGCGTTCAACGCCTTTCTGGCCGGTATTCTGGAGGGCATCGCCTCCTGGCTTTGGTCTTTCATCTCCGGCGCGTTCGGGGCATCCAACGTCGATGACTCCCAATGGGCCGCCGTGCAGGGCCTAACAGGATGGTGGCTTGTTGTCATGGCGACACCCCTCGTCGTCGCCATGATTCTGCAACTGCTCTCAGGTCTCATCGCTCAACAGTCGCGAAGGATCTGGCGCGCCCTGATCGGCGGTCTGATGGCCATCCCCGCCGTAGGAGCCGCGGTCTACATGATGCAGACGCTGACGCGCGTCAGCGACGAGGCATCAACGGCGCTTCTGGAGACGCTCGGTTCCGATCCGTACGTCGTCTTCATGCGCCTCTTTGGCTTTGAGCGGGCCCCCGCAGGATCTGCCAACGAGTGGAAGTTCTTAGGTGCATCGGTTAGCACGACACCTTCAGCACTCAGCGGAACATTGGTGATAACGGTCTTCGCCACCCTGATTATCTGGATCCTCGCCTTCATTCTGATGTGCTCGATGATTTTCAGGTCCTTCGCCCTCATCGTCCTCGGAGCCGTTGCACCTGTGGCCCTGATGATGATGCCGTGGGAGAAGACCAAGTCATGGATGGCACGGTGGTGCGAGGTGGTGGTGGCCCTGCTGTTGGCCAAGCCACTCGCGGCGACCATCCTGGCCGTAGCAGTAAAGCTGTTTTCAGATTCAACCTCCTTTGCCGGGATCGCCGCGGGTGCTGTCGGCATGACTGTCGCCTGTGCGGCGCCGTTGCTTGCGCTCAAGCTTGTCGGCTTCGCCGGCGGCGAGCTAGCCGCTGCAGCAGGCGCTGCCGGCGGCGCCCAAACAGCGCGAACCATGGCCGGATTCTCCGGCCGCCAACTGGGTCAGCAGATCCGAAGTCATCACTTGTCATTGGGACATGGTGGAGGATCTGGACTCTCACCCGTTCCCTCGACTCCCAGGCCTCTTCCGGCGAGAGTCTCACGGCCAGCTGCCACTATCCCGCGGCCTTCGGGCGCTGCGGGTGCAGCCGCCGTCAGCTCAACGCAACTACAGTTGCTCTCCGGGCCCAGAGTGTCGGAGGCACCAGCCCGCACGGTGGAGCGAGCAGAGTCCGGGGCATACGCCAAGGAGCCGGCATCCCGTGGGACCACTTCCACGCACGAGACCGCCACAGTCCAGCCGGCACCGGATACACCGCGCCCAACTCTTCCGGCTCCAAAGCCGCCTGCACAACGACCCGAAACAACAACGACGGTGATCCCACCACGGATTGAGGGCCATCATGACTGACGAAAGCGGGGCCCTCAGTCCCGTCAGCTTCCCACGGCAGGAACGCCACGGGGTCCTGCTCGGTTTGCAGTGGTATCAGTTGGCTTTCGCCGGCGGTGGAATCCTCACGGCATGCCTGGCGTCCGCCGCAGGTGGACCCCACCGACTGTTTTGGACGAGTCCGCTCTGGCTCTCACTGGTGTTCCTAGGGTTTCTGCAGTACGCCAGGATTCCTTATCCGGTGTGGATCCTGACCGCCGCCCGATTTGGGGCGAGAAAAGCAACACACCAGACCACATTCCTGGCGTCCCCGGAGAAGCCAGTGATGGCCGGGTCGCTGGTTCTTCCGGGCGGTCTCTCCACACTGACCATTCATCGGACGGCCGACGGCTGGTGTTTCGTCGTCGACCGCGAAGCGCGAGAGGCTTTCGCCGTCATTAGGTGCCGCGCCAACGCCTTTGCCTTGCTGGAAGACGAAGACAAGGCCTACGCCGTCCAGGAGTGGTCCCGAGTCCAAGCAAACCTTGCCAAACGTCCGGGAGTTGCCCGTATCGCCATTCAGGACTACACCGTTCACTTCCCGGCCTCGGCGCTGGAGGAGTTCTACAGGCGGCGCGTTGCAGCACGGAAGTCGATGTCGCCCGGAACCGAGTGGGGAGACCGCTCGTATCAGGATCTTGTGTCAGCAGCGGGTACAACGAGCAGCCATGACATTCTCTTGACCCTGGTACTGGACACCGCACGCGCTCGCCGGAGAATTCGTGACGCCGGAGGCGGGGTTGCCGGCATCGAGCAGACCCTGCGGTCGGAGCTTGAGGCGCTGGCGACGGGACTGAAGACCCATGGTGTAAAGGTCGAAGAATGGCTATCAGACAGGCAGTTCTCGTCGATCCTCAGGGGGGCCTTTGACCCGTCCTCAGTCATAGCGATCGGGCAGCGGAAAGGTGAGGTGGAGGGCGTTGACGCAGATCAGTCCGGCCCGATGGGCATGGAGGAACACTGGTCGTATCTTCAGACAGACACGGGCTTCCACCAAACGTTCTGGGTTGCAGAATGGCCACGGCAGAAGGTGTTCGCGGGCTTCCTTCACCCACTCGTCTATGTCGGCGGCTTTAGGCACGCCGTCACACAGGTCCTCAGGGCTGTACCCGCGGACCGGGCATTGAAGGACATCCGGTCCGCGCAGGAATCCCACGAGACCAGACGCCGGATCAACGCGAAGTTCGACCGGCCGACCACGCGCGAACAGCTCGCGGAGGAACAGGAGGTGCAGCAGCGCGAGGAAGAGATCGTCGCCGGCCACGGCGATGTCCGTCAGGCGGCGTACGTAACCATCACCGCCGCGACGCTGGAGGAGCTCTCGCGTTGCCGGCAGGAACTGGAATCTGCTGCTGCGAGCGCGTTCGTCGACCTTCGCCTGCTGGTGGGGCAGCAATGGGCTGCCTTCATCGCGGGCGGGCTGCCACTCGGTAGGGGACTCAAATGAAATCGAAGAGCAATAGGGTCGAGTTCATCTCCGCTGGTGAGACGCTGAGCGCTCGCCGGGAATGCCGCCGTCGACGTTTGGGAACTGACGACGGCGGCACGAAGCGATTGTGGGAACGACTGACGCGTGAGCCCCTTGACGATGCGCAAAACGCAGAAGCCGCCAAGCAGCGTCGTCGTCCGGGTCCGCATGACATGGCTGGCCAGCACCGGCTTCAGCCCTCCCCGCACCGCGCTTCCACCATGACGTTTGCCGCAGCCTATCCCTTCCTGACTGAGTCGGGGCTCGGGCATGAAGGGACGTACATTGGCTCGGATGTCTTCGGCTCGGGCGCGTTCTCGTATGACCCGTGGATTCTGTACGACAGGGGCGTGATCAGCGGCCCGTCCATCGTGGTCATCGGCACCGTGGGGACGGGAAAGTCGATGTGCGGCAAGTCGCTGGTGGCACGGTCGATCACGCTGGGCCGCAAAGCCGCCGTAGCCTCTGACCCCAAGGGGGAGTGGGTCCCGGTTGCACGCGCTGTGGGCGGCAAGGTGATTTCGGTGGGACCGGGGCGCCGGACCCGTGTGAACCCGCTCGATGCGGGCCCGCGGGCGAGCGATCTGTCTAACGCCCAATGGCAAGCCGTCGTTCGGCAGCGCCGCCGGCAGCTCCTGGTGGCTTTGGTGTCGCTCATGCGCCAGGGGGCGCCGATGCTGCCGGTCGAACACACGGCACTGGACATGGCCTTGACTGAGGCCGTGTCCGCAAACGCAACGCCTACGCTTCCGATGGTGCTTGACCGGCTTCTGGACCCGGCCCCGGAGACACTCAAGCTTGTAGGGCCCGACGGCGGCAGTTCAGTTGCGCACTCACTGCGCCGCACTGTGTCCGGTGACCTCGAAGGTATGTTCGATGCGCCGTCCACCGTGACGTTCGACGCGGACGCGCCGATGATGGTGATGGACACGTCGGGGCTCATCGGAGCCTCCGAGCAGGCGCTGTCGCTCGCGGCCGCCTGCAGTGCCACCTGGCTGGAAGCGGCCATCACCAACCCGGACGGCGGCAAGCGCCTGGTTGTCTACGATGAAGGCTGGCGCATGCTGGCCGACCCGTACATGTTGGTCAAGATGAGCGAACAGTGGCGGCTGGCTCGCACGTACGGCATTGCGAACCTGCTGATCATGCACAAGGTGGCCGATCTCAACGAGATTGGGGACAGCACCAGCGGGCACCGTCAGAAGGCGCTGGGCCTACTGACTGAGGCTGACACCCGCATCATCTATCGGCAGAAGCACGACTCAATGCGCCTGACCAAGGAGGCGCTGGGGCTCACGGCTGCCGAGTGTGAGCAGGTGGAGAACCTACCCAAGGGGGTCGGTCTCTGGAAGGTGGGGAGCCGATCGTTCATCGTCGCCAATAGGGTGACCACAGACGAGCTCGAGGTCTTCACTACGGACCACAGGATGCTGGAATGAAATCCCACCCTCATGATGACGTTCCGCTCGTCAACCTTGGACTTCTCTGCTTGGCCGGATACTTCGCCATATGCGCAGTGACTGAATGGGCTGTGAGCCTCGTAGCGCTGTGGCAATGCGGGACTGAGGTGAAGGTTTCGCATAGTCCGTTCGCCGTCGTCGTGCTGGTGACGGGGGATGTGGGCTCTTTCGGCCAGATGCCAGCTGGCTGCGTGATCGACATCTTCATCGTTCGGTTGTTGCTGGGTGCGGCGCTCGCGGTCCTGGCCGCCTTTGCGGTAATTGGTTTGTTTGCGTGGCACGGCTGGCGGCAGTCCGGCGCCTGGCTCCGGCTCGAAATCCTGAGCCGCGAGGGGATTGCCAAACGGGCCGAGATCGCCAGGGAGTTTGGGCGGCGGGCAGCGCTGCGGCGGGGGTATGTGACCAGGCCCGGCCTGCAACGGCTGCGCCTTGCCGATGTGTCGTGGACGCTCGGCACGTCGCGGGGCGTGAAGATCAACGTCTCCACTGAAGAGTCGATGGTGATCCAGGGGGCGCCGCGGTCCGGCAAGGGCCTCTTTGTGGTCATCAACGCCATTCTCGATGCCCCCGGTGCCGTGGTGACCACGTCGACCCGAGCTGACAACCTGGCCGTGACGATGAAAGCCAGGGCCAGCGGAGGACGGCCGGTCACCGTGTTCGATCCTCAAGGGATGTCAGGGTTGGGCTCGACGCTGCGTTGGTCACCGGTCCGTGGCTGTGAAGACCCCGACATTGCTGTCCGGCGAGCGCTGGTGATCTCGGCCGACACACAGATGACGGGCGAGAATGCCGCCTGGCAAAAGCGTGCCCAGATCGTTCTTCAGACACTCCTGCATGCGGCGGCGCTCTCCGGCGAGGGAATCAGGGCCTTCCGCCGGTGGTCTTCCAACCCGGTGCTCGCGGCGGAGGCCTTGGAAGTCCTTCAGGGTCCGCGGGCGGCTTTGGGCTGGCAGTCTGACCTGATGGGGATTTTGGAGGACGATCCCCGGAACACGTCCAACTCCTGGATCGGTGTCACAGCTGCAGTGGCGCCGCTGTCGTCCCCGAAAGTGCTCGCAGCCCTGGACCCGACAAACCCCGAGGACGAATTCGATCCCCGGACGTTTATCCGTGAAAGGGGCACCTTATACCTGATCGGCACAAAGTCGGGGGCGGCCGCCGCTGGACCGTACCTGTCTGCCCTGATCGACGACATTGACGCTACAGCTCGCGAAATGGCCTTTACCGCCGCGGGCGGCAGACTCGATCCACCTTTGTCGCTCATCCTCGACGAGATCGCGAATCTCTCGCCGTGGCCTGGCCTCCCGGTGACTCTGTCGGACGGGGGCGGTATCGGAATCTCCACCATGGTTGTCCTGCAATCGCTGTCCCAGGCACGTTCCGGCTGGTCCATCGAGGAAGCCTCCACCATCTGGGAATCGGCCATCATCAAAGTCATTTTCGGCGGTGGCTCGGACGAGCGCGACCTTCGGGAGCTTGCGGCGTTGATGGGGGAGCGCCAGTTCACGTACAGAACCCGGTCGTGGTCCTCCCAAGGCCGGCAGACTGGCGAACAGATCCGCGATTTGCCTGTCATTGCCTTGCACGAGATCCGTCGGCTTCCGCCCGGAACGGCCCTGATGTTGGGTCGACGAACCCGGCCCATCCTCTTGGATCTCCGCGGCTGGCACCAGCGGAAGGACGCGGCAGACCTGGGACGGTTCAAGCAGGAAGCAGAGGAAGCCCTGGCCTTGGGCCATGCTGCCCAGCGTGCGCCTGTCGAAGAGGCTCCTGATGGGACAGTTTGACGAGGGCGATCCGCTGGCCCTCCTCTTCGACGAACTTGAGCCAAAGCCACAGGGTACAACAACACCGACCTACAGGTGGCGGGACCTTGATCAGGATACGGTCAGGACCGCGTGGACGGAGTTGGACCTATGGGTCCGGTGGTTCGTCTCCACGTACAGGCTGTCGACATCGGTCGTGCCGGACTGCTGGTGGAGGCACGCTGAACTGGTCGCCGAACTCTACGCACTGCAGAGGGCGGAGCACGCCTCTTACGGAGAATCAGACGCTGGGTTCGGCCCGCTCGGGTTCCACGAACGTATGTCGTTGGCAGTCGAACGCCTCCGAATCCACACCAAGGCCATCGGCTGTGTGGGACTGCAGGCTCACAGGGAGGCCAAACCACGTGTGATGCCTGTGGGTGATTCAGAGTTCCTTGCTTGGAGCTCTGAATCGCACCAACTGCGCATGACGTCCCAAAGTCATGCGAATAGAACCGGCTGGTCGCATGGATAAGTGTCCGCTACTTGTAGGGGCGGATAGGTACTAAGAAGCAATGGAGGTGGCTGTCGTGGCCCCTGGCGGAGATGCTGCGTCGAGCGCGGACAACGGCGCGATCGGTAAGCGACTGGATCCCGAAGCGCGCGTCATCCAACTGACAGGCCAGCTGCATGCCATTCTCGAGGGTGCGATTTCCTCGCCGGGTCGCTGGCATCAACTTCTGGATACGTCTGCCACGCTGTGGCGCTACTCAGGCGGAAACGTGGCTCTGCTTAGGGCCCAGCGCGAACTGCTCGGACTTCAACCGCCCACGCTGGCCGCCGGGTACCGCGAATGGGAGCGGCATGGCCGTTTGGTGCTCAAGGGTGAGCATGCGCTCTGGGTGCTGGCTCCGCGGACGGCACCCAAGAACTCGGGCCCCTCGGGAGCCGCTGGCAACGACACGGTCGAGGTCAGGGGAGTGGAGGAGCTCGGAGCCGGTCCGCGGGCCGACCGGAAGATTGTCGGCTGGCGCGGCCAGTCGGTTTTCGATGTCTCCCAAACGGAAGGCGAGCCGATCTATGTGCCGCGTGCCGGCGTCGGGATGGCTGATGTGCCAGCGGGACTCTGGAGGTCCCTGGTTTACGCTGCGGAACGCCGCTGTTTCGCCGTGGACGTCACGGGCAGCCAGCGCTCGATGTCGAGCGGTTTCACTGATTTTACGGATCGACGGATCCAGGTCGGTGCGTGGCTCGGTCCGGAGGACGCCGCGGCCGTCCTGGCGCACGAGCTCGGACACGCGTACCTTCATGGACCTGACGACAAAGTCGGAGCACTGTATGGTAGCGGGCTGCAACACCGTGGACTCGCCGAGGTGGAAGCCGAGTCCGTGGCATATACGGTGCTGCGCGCGCATGGCATAGACCGTGGCGCTCAATCATCGAATTATCTCGCCGGATGGGCGGACAAGGTCATCGACGTCGAACGGGCCGGGTGGTCCGGGGACGGGGAGCAGGACCACCTCCTGACGCGGATGGACATAGCCCGGTCGACTCTGGGCCGCGTGACCGCGACTTGCCGCGACATTTTACAAATCACCCAACCCGTCGGTGCGGGCGGAAAGCTGACGTCACTTCAGGCACCCTCTGCTGCCGCGCAGGTCGATACGCACCAGATCCAGGCTTGGCCGCGCCCCACGTCCGCCGACATCCGGGCGAAATGAGCTTCCAAATTTCCAGCCGGACTGGCCGGCTGGAAACGAGAAAGGCAGGCACCAACCATGGGCACCAGAATCCCGGTATCCATTTCCGGCAACCTCGTCGCCGATCCGGAACTCAGCTTCGGAGAGTCGGGGGTTGCCCACACGAAACTGCGTGTGGCCGTAAATCAGCGACTCCAGAATCCGGATGGCTCCTGGCGGGACGGAGAGCCGCTCTTCCACAACGTGTCCGCGTTCCGCGCGCTGGCAGAGAACGTCGCCAACTCCCTGAAGAAAGGGGACCCGGTTGTCATCGGCGGGGAAATGGAATTCCGCCATTACGACAAGGACGGAGTGCAACACGAGGCTCACCGCATCGTTGCCGACAACGTGGGGCCCGACCTGCGCTACGGTACGGTCGCATTCCAGCGGACGCCCAAGGCCAGCGCCGAGGTGTTTGCTGGCCCCACAGGACCTGCACAGCGGGACTTAGGGCCGGGGGAGGACTGGGGAGCTGCACCGCAGGGAGGACTTTCATCAGTTCCAGCCGGCGCTGCCCGCACGTTCAATGGGTTGCAAATGTAAGTCCTTCGGACGCCTTGCGCTCTTGCTCTGGACATGTCCAGAGCAAGAGCGGTTCAATAGTAGATACGACGTTCCTGCGGCCGATTGGACCGCTCGACGTCGGGTCGGTCGCCTCACCTTGGCCGGCCGATGCAATGACGGGATACCAATGGAAAATCCTTCATTCGTCGTAAATTCAACGCCAGCGGACAGCGCGGCGCAGGCATTCAGCTCGCTTCGGCTGCCGACCCATTTGACGCTAGAGCGGCTAGTCTCGGTCGTGGAGTCGATCCGCAACCGTCCGATAACCATCGATGTTGCCGACGGACTCAACGGGAGTACTGTCTGCGGGCTGTGGCTGTCGACAGACTCGAAAGAAATCATCCTCCATGCGGCCACTCCATCGGCCCTTCATCGCCAACAATTCGTACTCCACGAACTGAGCCACATGGTCCTGCGGCACGACGAGCTGGGGATTCCCAAGGACTATGCCAGCGTTCTTTTTCCTAACATTCCCGAGGCGATGGTCAGGCGGGTCCTGACGCGGAGCAGTTTTGTCGATCGGCTGGAGGCAGCCGCAGAAACTCTGGCGGATCTCTTTGCGGCCGCCATCCGCGACAGCACGCTTGAACCCCGTTCATTCGAAAGAGTGTTCGGATGATCCAGACCATCGCCGCCGCTGTCATCTGGGGATTGGTCCTCTGCCTGTTGCCTGGGGTGAAACGCCGAAGCGACCACAGCATCTTCGTCGCAGCCGTGACCATTGCGTCTTCACTTACTCTCAACATCGACTCCGTGTATGTCGTCGGGGACGCCCTCCTGGCTGGCCGCAACGTGTTGGACCTGAGCTCCAACATGCTGATGGTTGTCGGTATCTACTTCCTGTCGAGGGCGATCCTTCGCGCTGGCGATCCAAGTGAGCTGCCCGCGACGCCGGACAGGTTCGGCTTGGCCGTCCTTGGCCTGGTGGTCGTGGGACTCGTTGTGAGCTTTACTTTCATAGATGCGCCCCAATCGTCGACCAGCTTCATGGCGGACTACGGTGGGCAATGGTCTGCGGCCATCTATTCTGCGGTGCAGTTTGTGTACATGGGAGTAGTTGTGGGCGTGACGGGCTACACGTGTTTCAGATTCCGCGGAGACATGACCCGGCCCTACTTCCGCATCGCATTCACGCTGATCGGTGTTGGCTGTGCGCTCGCAGTTGTCCTGGTCCTGGCCGTGCTTGGGATGGACATCTTCCACCTACTTGGCGACCTGGACTCAATGCGCGCACTGTCGGTGGTCTACGACGGAGCAGTGCTGGGCGCCATGATCTTTTTGTGCGCAGGGCTGGCACTTCCGCCGGTAGCTCGCCGTGTTAGCCGAAGGAGCGATGCGAAAATAGAGTCCGTGCTGGTTAGCGGGCTCACGGAGGTCTGGGAAAAGACCACGGGCGCCCGGACGGAGCTTCGGCTTGAGTCTGGTGTAAACATCGCCGAGCAGCGTGATTACGCGCGATGGCGGCTTCATAGGATGCTCGTAGAAACCCAAGACGCGATGCTCGTTGAACCGCCGCTTGCTAAGTTATTGAGCAGTCAGGAAGTCCAGGTGCTGGCACAAGCGGAGGAGTACCTGGCGGTGCGCCAACGCGCGGGTCCGCATGAACGGTTAGGGGACATCGAAAGGAGGACGGCACCTCGTGGCAGAAACAGCCGGCGAGTCTCACGAAACGCCTCAAGCCAAACTTGCTCGGAAGCTCAACCTCCTGCTTGATCTGTTTGAGGCGCAGGGATCAGAACCGCTGACTTATCCGCAGATTAGCCAACACATGGCACAACGCGGGACGCCTTTGTCGCGCTCGCGGTGGGCCTACATGCGCAGCGGCGACAGTTCTTTGGCCACGGATGCCGCCTTGCTCCGGAATCTCGCAGAGTTCTTCGGCGTCGACTCGAACTACCTGTTGGACGAAAACAACGAGGTTCCAGAACTCGTCGATGCCCAACTCCAGCTCTTGCGCACAATGCGGGAGGCTCGAGTACGGAACTTTGCTGCCAGGCAGCTGCAGGGCATCTCGCCCGAAACTTTGGTGCAGCTGCGGAAGATAATTGACGATCGGCTGGGAGGCGGGGGACGTGACGGCGATTCGTAGAGTTCTGCTGGGGTTGACCACAGTCGCGGTGGTCGGTGCCTCGGCAGCGTTTCTCGGGGCTGCTTACTTCGCGCGTCAGGTTGTCGTGCCCAAGACCACGCGGAAAGAGGACCTGCTCATCCGGCGGGTCTTTCGTGGCGCTGATGGCGAGCTGTTGGTTGAGTTGCCCGCTTCGCCTCAGACGACCGCACCAGGCCGATACAGCATATGGTTTGCCAACGGCACCGGGCACGCCTGCGTTGGCCAAGTGGTGGCGAGCGATCATGCTGGCACCGTGACTCGAGTTGTTGAGCGCGTCGACTCGGGTGATTTCCTGAGCACGAGGGCAGGGATCTGGAGCGGGTACGTTTTTTCAAAGCCGGAACAACTAGGATTGGCGTTTTTTGACGTCGAGATACCCATTGAGGGAGGCCTTGCGCCGGCTTGGAGATTCGAACCGGCCGCAGCGTCGGCAAAGCCGAACGCCTGGGCAATTCACATACACGGGATGGGCGGCAAACGGGCCGGGGCACTTCGCGGAGTGCCGGTAGCCGTGCGGTGCGGGTACACGTCGCTGGTCGTCTCATTTCGGAATGACGGCGAGGCGCCGGCGTCGGTCGACGGCCGCTACACCCTTGGGCAAACAGAGTGGCTCGACGTAGAGGCGGCAGTGCAGTATGCCGTCAACCAAGGGGCACAACAAATTGTGCTCTTCGGCTGGTCTCTTGGTGGGGCCATTGCCCTACGACTTACGGACCTGTCCGCCAACACGGACCGCATAGCTGGGTTGGTCCTGGATGCCCCTGTGATGGACTGGGCCACGACTCTAACCGAGAACGCCTGCGCCAGCGGCTTGCCGCGTTCAATTGCGGTCCTCGGTCTTCGACTCCTACAGTCGCCGACAATGCGGTGGGTCACGGGCCTGAAGGATCCTATCGACTTTGAGCAGATGGATTGGCTGACCCGGGCGGCGGAGATCAAGATGCCCACGTTGGTGCTGCATGGACCAGGCGATCCTTCAACGCCATTCCAGGTGTCGCGACAGGTCGCCAACCTTCGTCCCGATGCCGTTAGCCTCGTCTCCTTCGGCACCGTGGGGCATTCGCACGAGTGGAACGTCGACGTCGAGGCCTGGGAACGAGAAGTCTCCCATTGGAGCCATGGGATTCAAGGTGTGACTTCCTAGTGGGCTTTGGGCAGAAATGTCCTGATACTTTGCAGGGATTAGAACCTGTGGCGGCTCAAATGCCAAGTTGCCGTTCCGATGTCGGACCCCACGTCCCCTGTGTGACGCACCGGAGCCAGATGCGCACGGGAGCCATTGCGGCTACAAAAAAATCGTCGCATGACCGACCACGATATCGGCAAATGCCTACGAATGTCACCGCTTGCCAGTAGCTTGGAACCAGACGAAAATCACAGCCTCGCGGGGGCAACGGCACGGAGGCACCAGGCATGAACCGAGTTTCTTATTGGATATTCCCAGCTTTCTTGAGGGCAGCCGATCTAGCCAACCACCGGAAGGCGGGAGGCGTCTGATGCTTAGACGTATCGAGAGGATTCAGAAGGCTGGAATATTCACAGAATACCGCTGGGGCTCTGACCTTCCTGAATTCGAAAGACTGACCGTCATTTACGGTCCGAACGGAACCGGCAAAACGTCGCTCGCGCGAGCTTTGTACGATTCCGTCAAGGACCCTTCGTCGAGAAGCAAACTGAGTCTCTCTTTCGGTACACCTTATCAATCGGCGGTGGCTGATAACACACATTCCGCTTTCGATAGAATCTATGTCTTCAGTGATGCATTTGTTCGAGAGAATCACCGGCTGAGTGACAATGAGGCGACTATGCCTGCAATTATCACTCTGGGCGATCGAAGCGTAGAGGCCGAAGAGGAGGCCGCCGATCTTACAGAACAGCTGCCACTTCTTGAATCGAAACTTGGGGAAGCCATAAGTGCTGCAAACCTAGCCGAAAAGTCGCTGGAATCTCTCCGCAAGACGGTCTCCGGCCTAGTCGTCGACGACTTGACCAAGCTGTCGGGGGCGTACCAATCAAGATCCAAGTTCAACGTCAGGGCGGTTGATCGACTATATGCGGGTAGCCGCGACGGCTGGGCCGAACTTAACCATGTCCAATATCAGCAGGACCGACAAGTCGTTGTATCGTCCGCAGATGACGAAATCAAGAGATATGGAACTCTCGACGTTTTCGTGCGAAGTGAATTGTCAGGAGAAGCGGAAGCCCTGCTGTCCGTGACTCCGGCTTCGATAGTTCTTGACACATTGGCAGAGAATCCGACAGCCGAATCATGGGTCCGGGAAGGAGTCGAGCTACACGAACACTCCAACCTTTGCATCTTCTGCGGGAGTGAAGTCACTGAAGAACGACGGCGTGCCCTTGAGGCGCACTTCTCTGATGCAGTCGAGAGGGTGGCGCATGAGGCCAGTGTCCTGGTGCTCGAACTCGAGCAGGCTACTCGCGAAATCCAGGACGCGCTGGCGAAGGTGCCCAAACGTACTGAATTTTCTGAGGATCTGCGCGATGACTATGACAGAGATTTAGCTACCTACTTGGCCACGACAGGGTTCTTGCAGGACTGGATCGACGATTTAGCCAAGCGGCTCAAGGCGAAGGTACGGAATGTTGTCGGCCACGTCGATATCCGACCGATTGAAGCCACACCGCGAATGTCATCACGAGGTTTGGACAACCTGACTGATATACACAACAAGCGAGTGCGTGACCATGAAGTTCTGCAAAAAGCAGCAGGGACCCGTATCTTGGGCCACCATCTGAACATGCATTTGAAGGGCCATGATGCTTCGGTTGAAGCGGTACGAGTGTCGACGGAAGCGTTGCGCCAGTCTCGCGAAAAACTTCGCGCAACTCAGGAGCGAATTCATGATCTGCAGTCCGTGGAAGGCACTATTGCCCCCTCGGCTGAACTTCTAACTAAGGAAGTCGGACGACTGCTGGGCCGCGGTGAACTCACATTTCATACGATTGGTGTGGATCGATACGAAATTCGTCGAAATGGCGAACCCGCACATGGTTTGAGTGAGGGGGAGCGTACGGCGATTACGTTGGTTCACTTCCTTGAGCTTGTTCGGAAGCACGATTCGACGACCAAGGGCATGCCGATCGTAATAGTCGACGACCCTGTTTCAAGCCTTGATCAGGGGGTCTTCATCGGCGTGTCCAGCGCGCTCTGGGCTCTGGTTGCCTCAAAATCATCGGTTATTTCTCAGCTGATTCTCCTTACACATAATTTTGAGCTATTTCGGCAGTGGGACGTTCAATGGGATCGTTTTCCAAATAAGAGATCCAGGAAAAACGTGAATGGCTTTGAGTTTCAGTCGTATGAACTCAAATCGCGATACCGCGATGGTCGACGGCACTCGGAAATCGCCGTCTGGCCGCCCAACGCCGCAGTGCGAAAGAAGATTAGGTCTGGATATCACCACTCGTTCATAGCTCTCGCCGATGCTCACCAACGCCTCATTGACGATGACTCCTTTGAGCGGCGGCTGGAGGCCCAGCTTTTGTTCCCCAACGTGATTCGAAGCACTCTGGAGACGTTCTTGGCATTCAAGATCCCAGGGCAAGTCGGTGACCTTGCAAAGCTCATGGCAGCGACCGAGAAAATGCTCGTTGAGGGTGGATTCGAGGGAGATGGTGATGCGCTGCGTCACAACCTCCTCCGCTATAGCAATGTTTACTCCCATAGCGAATCGCCTCAGACGGCGCGCACTCTGATCCCGGACGAAATATTGGCCGCTATCAAGTCACTCTTCGTTTTTCTGAATGCTGTGGACAGAGACCATTTTGAGGGGATGTGTGAAGCGACGGGACTCACTGCTGCAGACTTGTTGCCGTCAGCCCAAGCAGTCAGTTAAGGCGTACATGGTCCCGGTCGCTCCACCTAAGAAAGTCGGGCCGGCCTTCTGCCGGCGCGAAGCCATGGTAGCTCGGTGCCCTCAGGTAGTAGACCGGCGGCCAGGGGCTGCGCACCTGTATCTGCATTGGATCGGGCGAGATCAATAGGACTGCGCCTTCCCAGATCTCATCGGGTAGAGCTTCCATCCAAGCGCGTTGAACGTGATCGAATTGGTTCCAGCGCAGCGTCACCCATGTACCGGTCGGTTCCACCGCCTCAATGGCCAGTATCATGACTTCGGTCGTCGTTCCCACCTCAAGTCTGGTTGCCTCGAGCCGCCGCCATTGTTCGACCGCACGTGCGGTCCATCTGCTCGCCCGTCGCAGGCGGTAGAACCAGATGGCGCCGACTGCCGCCGAGAATATGACAGAGACGGCAACCAACAGCCATAAGCTAGGTGAGTCGGGGGATGGCAACATCGCGCATGTGCTGAACGCGAGACACAGGATCGCTGTGGCACTGGCGATTGCCAGCCAGCCCGTCATCACCTTGGGTTTTGCGAATGGATTAGCGTTCATTTCCACCGTCCGTTGACCATCCAATTTTAGCTCCAGAGGTCTAGCGGCTGCACAGCGGATACGGCGCGGGAAGCAAGGTTCAGGTTCGCGGAAGTATCGGTGTCGATCGTCTCGGCCGGTCCGGCACTGACGACTGACACGAAGGCTTCGAGTCGAGCGCGTTCCATGCATTGGAGGGTGTCGGCGGGCGCCGGACTGGGGCCGAGAGGGACGTCCTCCGAGCCGACGTCCCACCGGTCCCGGTATCTGGCAACCTCCCTGACGAGGCCATGCCAGGTCTGCGGAACAATCACTTCGGGAAGCAAAGCCCGAAGCGTTTCCTTCCACAACGAGTCGTTCCGATGAGCTGTCTGAGTGGTGATGCGGTTCCGGTGGGCAATGCGATGCTCGATCCTATCCAGCAGGAGTCTGATGTCTTCCCGTCGAGTATTCGACGTAGCCATTACAGCGGCGTTTGCAGGCCGGCTTCGGTGCGCCAGTGTGAGCAACCGAGAGAGGATGTCGGACGCCGAGTCGCTGCCAGCTGCCGCTGACCGAAGCCCGACGATGAGGGCTTGCTCAGCAGCCGCCCGATCCACAGCAGAAGCCATCCTCCACGCAATGCTGAGCGGGCCCCAACCTGGAGATTGACGCAGCCTGTCCAGCGACTCGGGTGAGTGTACGCCGATGAGGCGAGTGACGTCGTCGTGCGCGGTGATTTGGAGAAGGTAGTCCCGCTCCGCCATCAACAGGCTCAGGGAGTCGGCCTTCGCCGCCTCAGAGGCTTTGATTTCGTGGGCGGTGTGTTCGGCACCTTCTGCCGCGAGAACCTGGTTGAGGATCTGCTGCCAGTCCGGCAGCGTTGAGGGATCAATGGCGTGGTGGTCGCGAGGGTCTGGTTCGCAGACATAGGCGGTATTGGAGTGGCGTCCACGGGTCATGGAGACATAGAAGAGTTCACGGGTGAGGCGTCCTTCAGAGACGAGGGTGTGTCCGGTGTCCACCGTAATTCCCTGGGAGCGGTGGGCCGTTGTGGCGTAGCCAAGCTCGACGGACTCGGCGAGGTAGCGGCTGGCCAGAGTGATGGTGGCGCCGGTGTCCAGCCGTGCGCCCGTGACGGAACCATCTAGAGCGGGCGGTTCTGTGATCGTTATGAGAGTGCCGTTTCGGATAAAGTCGCCCGTCTGGTCGGTGAGCCGGCGATCGTTGCGGCGGGCAAGGATCCTGTCACCAAGTCCGGCGTGTAGTCCGTCGCTGAGGATGACGGTGGATTCCGGATCGACTCTGCTTCTGGAGACCAAGTCAGCCTGGGCGCGTTCGTTGAGCATGGCAACGGTGTCATTGTCTGGAGCGATCAGGATGGATGACCGGCCGGCTTGAACGTCTGTGTTCCACCGGTCGTAGGCTGCGTCGACCATGGAGTCGTACGTGCCGGCGCGGATCCGGCCGCGGCTGTTGTAATCCTGGATGGCGCGGGAATCGCCCGATCTGAGTTTGAGGGAGCTCCGCCGTTCCCATGGTTGACTGAAGCGCCAGATGGTTGTCAGCTGCGCGGCTTTGCCGGTGCGGCTGAGCCACCCGAGCATGCCGCCGGCCTCGATCGCGTCCAGCTGGGCGGGGTCGCCGACGAGGACGAGTTTGGCGCCGGCTGCCTCAGCCTGGTCGATAAGGGCCGCGAGATGGTGGGTGGGAACCATGGACGCTTCGTCGACGATGACGAGCTGGTTGGGGCGGAATTGCCATCGGGACTGAGTCGCGGTGAGCGCGGTGAGCTGTTGCGCGAGTCTATGAAGGTAGCGCGCAGATGACGCGCCGCCGGCCGCGGCGATGGCTGCCAAGTACCGTTGCTCGGCGTCGAGGTATTTTTCGGCGCGGTTGGCGGCACCGGGGCCGGTGGATTCGTAGAGCCATTTGGTGACGTTGTCCGTTGCCAGGTCGAGCTCGTGTCCGAGGACGTCGGCTGATGCCGCGGCCGGGGCCAGACCAATGACGCTGCCCGGTCCGTGCTGCGCTTCCCAGATACTCTTGACGGCAGCCATTGTTGTGGTCTTGCCGGTTCCGGCAGGCCCTACGACGGCGTCCAGCCGACGCCCGCTTCCCAGGATTCTCGCGGCCGCGTCGAGCTGATCCGGCCACAAGCCGACACCCTTGGCGTTGGCGTACTCGGGGAGGGCGGAGCATGCGGACGGATTCAGCGCTGGGGCGTCCGTTGAATGGTGGGCTGCCATGACGCGGGCTTCGTTGGCCAGGGTTGACAGGTCGGTGTAGAGGTGGTCGCTGGGCCAGTCGAAAACGCTGTGCCCATTGAAGGCGAGGTCGGGTGCCGTGCTGGCCACTGGGCCGTAGCGGAACTCGCTGAGGGGTACGGATTGTTTCTCTGCGGCGGTCGCGACGGCGTCCATGATGTGTCGCCGGTCCTCTGGGCTGGCGCAACGCAGTTCGAGGCAGATCCGTTCCGCTTCGGCGAGCAGGTTCCACCGGTTCCACGTGGCTCGTCGACCGGCAACAGCGTGTTCCACGAGCCTGCCTGTTGACTGGATCCAGTCAGCGCCGAGGTCCGATTCGTGCAGTGGTGCCGTACGTGAGCGGTTGATGGTCTCGGCGACCACGCGTTCGGCGTCGAAGTCGATGGCGGCCGCCCGGTTCCGCCACTCGAGGGTCCGGGTAGAGAGCGGGACGATACGGTCGGGCTTGGCGGTGCGTGTGGACAGTGTGGCCTGCTGGCGAAGGCGGATCTTTGTGGTCGCCGTGGGTATGCGGCCGTGCGTCTGGGTCCATTCCTGGACAAGACGGTCAGTTTCGACGTCGATGAGCCGGGTTCGGCTTGAGAACTCGCGGATCAGGATGTCATCGACGCCGGTGAGTTCCAGTTTTGGGTTGAGCTCGGTCTTGCCGGGCCGGCGGACGTCGGCGTCGGTGCCGAGGTCTCGCTTGAGCTGGTCGAACAGGACACCGTTGTAGTGTTCGCTCGCCGCAACAGTCGCCTTGTAGAGGGTGCGTGAGTCCAGCGTGCCCCAGGCACCGTCGGAGTTGCGTTGGACGCGGTTGGCAATCACGACATGGGTGTGAAGCTGGGGATCTCCGGTCCGGGATTCCCAGTGGTCGAAGGACGCGGCGACTGCGCCGCGGACGCTGAGCCGGGCGATGCCGTTGTGGCCGGCGCGGGTGTGAATCGCCGTTGCTTCCAACCAGACCATCGTTGCGTCGAGGGCGGAGTGGTGGGCTCGCAGGATCCTGGCCTTGTCCACGCTGTCGGCCAGCGCCCAGAGCACGGAGATCGATTTCGGGACACTGAACGTCAGGTCAAAACCTGCCACGGTGGGGCGCCTATTCTGCGGGGCTGCGTGCGACGAAGGCGGATCCTGGTGTGGATGCCTGCCCAACGCTTCGCCCGTCGTCGGATTTTCAGCCCGTTCGAAGAGCGCCTGAGCCGCCGATGGTGTGACCGTGGAGCCGGATTCGACGCCGATGCCGGCCAGGCCGGCACCCAGCCACGTGCCCTGCGGGTTGCTGGACTGCGTGTAGTAATCGGTCAGGTTGCGGGTTGCGACGTCAGCGCGCAGGGTCGTCTTGAGCAGGTACTTCACGCCGGACTCACTCGACAGCCTGGCTATCGATACAGTCATGGGTCGGTCCTGCCTGTGTTCCATCCCCGGCGAGTGAAGACGTCGGTGACCCGTTCCCCCAAGTGGGCGCCCGCCGTCGTGAACGAGACAAGGCGAGCGGCCAGCAGCTGGAGGTCGCTCAGGTCCTGACCGCGCTGCTGGCGCAGCGACCAGTTTTCGCTCTGGAGTCGGCGGCAACGTTCTGCCAATGCGGTCGCCGTGGAGATGGCTTGATCGGCGGAAACCGCCATCTTGTGCAATCGGTCGTAGGCCGTTGCCAGTTCAATGTCGTGGTCCGCTGTGGCCTTGTGCAGTCGTCGCTCATAGCCCGTGCGAAGATGTGAGGTCTCAGCGCGATTCAGCGCCGACCGCGCAACGGAATCGTCGATGTCAGTTCGAGGGGGAACTGTTGCCGGGGAGCGTCCCGGGCTACGTCTCTGGCGCAGACGTGCCGCGCGGTAGCGTCGTTGGCGCTGCCTGTTCGCGCAGCCTGATGTGCAGTAGATCTGCCCACGGCGGGTGGGTGTGAAAGCGGTGTGGCATTCCGGGCAAGTTTGGTCGTTCACACCCGTTCATGGGTCCGGGCGCCGGAGTCTGCATGACTCGGCGTTATGTGCTTCGTTACGGCGCATCGCAAGATGCCAGAGGTGTGAGGCGCTTTTGTGGTCGCGCTAGGGGGCCTGGCGGGGGTCGTCGCAGCATGCGTGACGTGGCGGATGGATCGGCCGACGGTTTGGTGTAAAAGCGTGATTGTCGCCGAATCAATGAGTGGGGAATTGGGTTGGGTGGATTCGAGGCAGAGGAAAGGACCGTCGACGGCGGGTCGACGGTCTTTTGGGATCGCGCAGATCCGGAGGGGTCAGGAAGGGTCGGTCTTTAGCTGGGTGCCGGCGGCAAGTTTGAGCGCTTGTGTCAGCCTCTCGATTTCGGTCGGGTTGAAGCCGGACCAATGGTGATGGTCATCCACCACGACGACGGGCGCCTGAGCGTAGCCGAGGTCCTGGACGTATTCGAGGGCCGCGTCATTGCTGGTGAGGTCAATGCTCGTGTAGGCGATTCTTGCCTTGTCGAAGCTCATGGCTGTCAGGCGGCATTGCTGGCAGCCGGGCTTGCTGTAAAGGACGATGTTCATGGTGTCTGCTCCCTTCTGGGGTTTGGTTAGAGCGTGCGGTAGGCCTGGGTCTTGCTGGTTGCCCATCCCGCGACGAGGCCGCAGCCGAGCATCTGGCTCATGAGACGGGCGAGGCGGTAGTCCGGGTCGAAGGACCGGGCGAGGTCCATTAGGTCGGACGCGATGGAGCCTTTGCCTTTCCACCAGGCGATGCACCCGAGAACGGTCAGAGGGGCTGCAGCATGGCCCGGTGCCGCGACTTCGTAGAGCTGCCGCAAAAGTCCTTCGGCGGTGTCGATCCGATCCCAGTGCGGCGCTGCATCGGATTCGCCGAACAGGAGGAGTTCCATCGGTAGGTCCAGGCATGGCATGTCGGCGATGAGCCTGTCCCTGAGTTCGGGAATCTGTAGATGGGCGAGCAGTTCGGCGAGCTGCGCCGTCGTCGGCTCCTCTCTGTCGTCGATGAGAGCGGCCCAGAGTTCGCGGGCCGCGGCTGTCCGCTGGGCGTGGCTCTGCGTCGCGGCAGCTTTGAGATGAGTGTCGACCTCGGCGGTGAACTCAGGCGTGACGGTTCGGCTGGGGAGGGCGAGGGCAAGGCTGTCCCGGATCTGGCTGCCGCGGAAGATGAGTTCGGTGTTGAGCACGCTCGACTGGACGGTAGTGAGGGGGATGGCGGGACCGTAGGAGATGGGGTGGATCCTGAACTCGGCGATGGATGTGGGTCCGACGATCCAGCCGGCCTGGATCGGCATCCCGGCCAGGGCCAGCTGCTGGGCGAGTGATTCGACGAGGGGGCCGAAGAGGGCCTCGCTCTCGTTGGCGTGGTTGGTGTTCGTGAAGATTGCGAAGACCGCCGCCGTCGCGTCGTGGTCGCTGCGGAGGTATCCACTGACTCTTCGGGCGTACATGAGTGCGTGGTCGGGCGTGGTGGGCAGGTCCAGCCGAAGGGTGGCGCCCATCCGGCTCTCCTGGAGTGAGATGCAGACCAGACTCTCGTGCGGCCAGTAGCCGAGGCTGTGGCCGATGAGGCTGACAAGATCGGCCGGGGTGGTGATGTGCAGGGTGTCCATGATGATCTCTCCTCAGTGGTTGGCAGGGCCTCTTTTGCTTTGGCCGTCTGCTTTGGTGGTGCCTTCTGGTAGAGGAATCACCGCTGGGTATGAGGGACCGGAGGGCAACCCGGGGGACCGGGCAGGGGGAGGAGATTGTTGTGAGGAAATAAGCGACGCAGGAGCGCCGAGGAACAATGTCCGGGGGAATGCCCGGCGCGTAGCGCGCGGGTTGCGTGAAGGGACCGCCCAGCGATGATGGGGGACCAGAAGGCACCGCCTGAGTTGTGGATGGCTGTGCACGGATCGAAGAGTGGCATGTTCGAGATCACGCTGGGGCCAGGATTGCGTGATTTCCCTGGGCGGGTCAGGCCTTGGAGAAGGATATGGGTGGTTCGCTGTCATCGTCCTTCTGGATCCACACCAGGTAGTCGGCAAAAGACATTACGCAGTAGTAGTCGCAGTATCTTTGGGCGCGGATCCCGTCACGGCGGACGCCCCAAGAGGAGACCGTGCTTACCTGGCTATCTAAAGCTGCGTCCCGCATCTCACTGATGTTCTGGTGCGAGGGCGAGGCCGTATCTTGAGCAAGGGCGCTGAATTCTGAGGTGTCTTGATCGTCGAGCATGTCGCCCTCCTGATCGAGAGATCCTGGATGATCTCGTTACCTCTTTCATGCCGCTATACATGACCCCTTACATGACCGGCACCAAAGCAGAAGGGTGCGCCGGATGAGATCGGAAGGGTCCTTCATGGACGAGATGCAGCGCTTCATGACATCGATGGGCGTGCCACGTTCTGCAGGAAGGCGTGATTGGACGTAGTCGTACCGTCGAAGTATTGTGCGGGCGTGGTGAAGATTGATGTCGAAGCGGTGGGCAGGATGTTGGACAACCTGTTACCTCCCGCAGCAAGGTCCCCATACGAGGACCTGGAACCCGACTACGAGTTCCTCGATGCAGCACCCCGTTCACCTGCTCATGCCTCTGACAGCACACGCCTCAAGCGATCGGGGGACCCTTGCTACGTGCTGGCTAATGCGGGATGCCTGTTCAGCGGTGCTCGGCTGGCGAGTTTTCCCTGCTCGGTGACGGAAGCCGCATTTGCAGGGCATCAATCTTGACTAGGCCTCGGTGTGCAACAACAACAAGCATGAAAAGCCTACGATGGTGGCGAGTAGGCCGAAAACACCAATGGCGATGAACGCCTCATCCAGGCTGTGATCGCTGGTCCGGAGTAAATGCCAAGTCCCGAAAGTGGTTGATTGGTCCCAGCATTTGCAGGACGCCCGCTCTCCGGCGGGTCCGCAGGCTCGGTGATGGCTAACTAATGCGGGGGTGTGTAGTTGCTGGAACGTGGCTATGTAAAGTATGCAGGAAATACTCTCTAGACCTGAAATACCGAGCGCCCGTTTCCATGTCCAATACTTTTTTGCTATTTGTTTATACGAAATTCCTATGAGACTTATGACGGCTCCTACGCTTTGTTCGATCCGGAAGCATCATGTAGGCTCCGAATGCTAGCGGCATAAACCGCATTGAATTTACGGACCGATTGCCCAAGGAGGCCGCAATTGACTGGTCATGCAAAGTCGTTTCGAACCACAGACGGCGTTCAGCTCGTCTACGATGACTTCGGATCCGGGCCCGCAATTCTGCTCGTCCATGGCTTCACCTGCCAGGCAGCGCATTGGGCATTCCAGCGCGAGGCACTCGTCGCCGCCGGATACCGAACGCTGGCCCTGGACTTGAGATTCCATGGCCGTTCGGACTCGCCAGTACACGGGCAACGCGTCTCCCGTCTAGGGAAAGATGTGGGCGAATTGATTGAGCACCTGCGACTTGACCAAGTGGCCCTAATTGGTCATTCCTTAGGAGTTTCGGTTTGTCTCTCGTATTTTGATTTATTTGGAACAAGCCGTGTACGAGCATTCACGGCGATTGATCAGTCGCCGAAAATTATTAATGACGAGTCGTGGGCCTGGGGTGTGAGGTCCGTTGATTGGACAAACGTCTGGGATTCCGTCAACGGTAGATTTCAATGGGGCAATCCGTCGCTTGAGCCGCCAGTGCCGCCTCACGTCGGGCAACTTTTCGCGGAAGTGGGCGGCCTTACGGATTTCCCCCCAGGGGCCGTGCTTCAACTGATGGTGGACCACTTCACTGCAGACTGGCGGGACGTCATTTCGACCGTCAATGTTCCCTCATGGGTGGCCACAGGCCGCTCCTCGCCGTCATTTCCGTTGGAAGGCATGCAGTGGTTCGCTGAAACTCTGCCGGACTCTTCCCTATCCGTATTTGAAAACAGTGGGCACTGCCCTCATTGGAACGAGCCAGAGGCCTTTAATCGGGAATTGCTCTCTTTCCTAGAGGGAACCCTGCGGTAAGGACTGAACCCTGAAAGACTAGAACTCTTCGGTCGTGATGGCTCCCAGAAAAGTTCTTAATTCGCCGGCCATGTCCACAGAGTCATTGTCCAAAAGCCACTGGACCTGCAGCCCGTCCATCAGTGCAACCAACTGCCGTGCAGCGGCCGCTGGCGGCACCCTGTGCCGTAGCATGCCTTGGCGATCCAGATCGGAAAATGCCTGGGCACCAACTTCTCGGACCCAGTTGTAGCGCCGTTGAAAGTACTCATGGGCGGGGTGAGTCGGGTCTGTCGACTCGGCCGAGAGGACGCAGTGGAGGGCGACGAGTTCGGGGACTGTGGTGTTGTTATGAACCAAACGGACGATTCCATGTAGGGTCTCTAGGCCGTTGTCCGTCACAATGCCCGCCGCTGCCCAGGAGTCCTCATCGCGAAGGGTAAGCACGGCCTCCAGCAGGGCTTCCTTGCTGGGGAAATGGTGGAGTAGGCCGGTCTTGGTTAGACCGATCTTGTCAGCGATGTCCTGGATAGATCCCGCGCGGTATCCGAACGTGGAGAAAACCTCGAACGCCGCTGTCAGGATCTCCTGGCGGCGCTCCTTTGTCTTGGCATAGCTCCCGCGCGGCCGTCCATGCCGTGGCCCTTGGGAAACCGCACTTGTCGCTGTTTCAGTCATCTTGGAACTCTAACAACTCTGGCTGGATGCCGCGCGAAGCCCTGCCTACTTTGTGCCTCACGTCACACTGAGCAATATTTTGCATGCGCACATTGAAAACATACCGCATGGTCAGTTTTCGTGCTACGGTCTTTCCCAATGGCAGTCCGTGGTGGACCGTCACTGACCGTGAAAGGGACCAATGATGTTCCGACCTAAGCGAATGGCCGCAGTTGTTGCCGCCGTTGCCCTGAGCCTCACCGGCTGCTCTGCCGGGGGAGACTCCTCCAGCGAGCAGACCTCGCAAACACTGACCCTGGGTACTCTCATGGCGCCCAAATCCTTCGCCGCTGCCGACTCCGACTTCGCCAATGTGTCGCCGTTCTACCAGGCCGTGTACGACACCCTGCTTCGCATGGAGCCAGACGGCACACTGGTTCCGATGCTCGCAACTGAGTGGACGTACAACGATGACAAGACCGTCCTGACACTGAAGCTCCGCGATGATGTGAAGTTCACCGACGGCACCGCCTTCAATGCCGATGCCGCCAAGCAGAACCTCGAGCGCTTCAAGGCAGGAACATCAGCAGACGCGCAGTTCCTGGCCGCCCTGCAGACGGCTGAGGCAGTGGACGCCACCACGCTGAAGCTGACCCTGTCCGCTCCGGACCCGGCGTTCCTGGGCTACCTGTCCAAGGACGCGTCGTTTATGCAGAGCCCGGCGTCCTTCGGCAACGCGGATATCGCCACCAACCCCGTCGGCTCGGGCCCTTATGTCCTGGACACGGCAGCCACGGTGACAGGCGCGTCCTACACCTACAAGACCAATCCTGACTACTGGGCCAAAGACCTGGTCCACTACGACAATATGGTCCTGAACGTCTACCCGGAACAGACGTCACTGCTGAGCGCAGTCAAGTCCGGGACGCTCAATGGCTCCCTCATTGATATTTCAATGGTTCAGGAGGCCGAAGCGGCCGGCTACAAGAACAATGCATTCGAGGGCAACTGGGTTGGACTGATGCTCTTTGACCGTGCGGGTACAACCAACCCCGCCCTTAAGGACGTCCGCGTCCGGCAGGCTTTGAACTATGCCTTCGACACGAAGTCGCTGTTGGATGCCGTGAACCAGGGACGCGGCACCCCCACTACCCAGGTGTTCCCGCCGTCGTCGGACGCGTACGACGAGTCCCTGGACTCCCGCTACGCCTACGACCCCGCCAAAGCCAAGGCGCTCCTGGCGGAGGCTGGCTACGCGAACGGGTTTAACCTGCAGATGCCGTCGACGCCGCTCGTCAACAGCTCGATTTTTGCGCTGATTACGCAGCAACTTAAGGATGTCGGAGTTACCGTCGAGACCATCGACGCAGGAAACAACTTCATTGCCGACCTGTTGTCAGCAAAATATGCCGCAAGTTACATGATTCTGGAGCAGCAGTCCGACTGGCAGCTGATCAACATGAAAATTGCTCCGAACTCGGCTTGGAATCCCTACAAATACGCGGATCCCAAGGTCGACGAACTGGTGAAGAAGGTCAACCTGGGTTCCGAGGACGAACAGAAGTCTGCGGCTAAGGAACTGAACAAGTACATCGTGGAGCAGGCCTGGTTCGCCCCGTGGTACCGCCCGGAGAACAGTTTTGTGACTGACGCCAAGACCAACGTGGAGCTGCAGACGGGCAACGTCTACCCCTACATCTGGTCCTTTACCCCCGCCTCCTAGCGGACAGCTGCCGGGCCGGGCTCCTAGCCAGGTCCGGCAGCCTCAGGAACCTTCCTTAAGGATTTTCGTATGTACCGATTCGTGCTGCGGCGCCTGTTTTCCGGTGTCCTCCTGCTGTTCGTCATCACCACGGTCGCCTACCTGATGCTGTACGCGGGCGGCGGCGACATCGCCCGCCGCCTCGTGGGCCCCACCGCCAGCGACGCCCAGGTTGCCTTGAAGGCCAGCCAGCTTGGCCTGGACCGCCCGCTCCCGGTTCAGTACTGGGACTGGCTGACCGGAGCCCTGACCGGTGACCTTGGCCGGTCCTGGTTCAACGGCCAGCTTGTCAGTGCAGGCGTCAGCAGCCGGCTCTGGGTCACCCTCTCCCTGGTCCTTGGCGCGGTCATCATTGCGGCTGTGATTTCCGTGGTCATCGGCGTGTGGGCTGCGGTCCGCCGCGGCTGGGTTGACCGTATGGTCCAATTTGTCGGGGTGCTTGGTTTTGCCATCCCAGGCTTCCTGATTGCCCTGGGCCTGGTGTCCCTGTTCGCGCTGAACCTCAAGTGGTTCAAGGCCACCGGTTATGTTCCTATTACGACGTCGTTCGGCGGCTGGGCTGCCACTGTCACCTTGCCGATCATCGCCCTGTCCATCGGCTGCATCGCCGCCGTGGTCCAGCAGGTGCGCGGCTCGTTGATCGATGCACTCCGCCAGGACTACGTCCGGACGCTGCGGGCCCGCGGTCTGTCCTTCAACCGTGTTGTCTACAAGCATGTGCTGCGCAATGCCGGCGGTCCTGCACTGGCTGTGCTCGCCGTGCAGTTCATAGGGCTGCTGGGCGGCGCCGTCATCGTGGAACAGATCTTCGCACTGCCCGGCCTCGGGCAGATCACCGTGGCTGCCACAGGCCAGGGCGACATCCCGGTCGTCATGGGAGTCGTCGTCGCGACGGCCGCCATCGTGGTGGCCGTCAACCTCATCATCGACCTCGCCCAGGGCTGGCTCAATCCGAAAGTTCGGCTGTCATGATCGAAACTCCCCTCGCACTGCCCGTCACGGCAGCCAAGGTTTCCCTTTTCCGGAAGCTTCTGACCCACCCCACGGGCGCAGTCTCGCTGCTTGTCCTGTTCCTGGTGGCACTGGCCTCGGTCCTGGCGCCGCTGCTGGCAACCCACGACCCCAACACGGCAAACCTGAAGGACGTGCTGGCCAAGGCCGGCTCCGAACACCTCCTGGGTGCCGATAGTGCGGGCCGCGACGTCCTCAGCCGGCTGCTGTTCGCCGGCCAGTTCAGCCTCGCCGGCGCCCTGCTGGCCCTCGCCGTGGCGCTGGTCCTCGGCGTCACCGCCGGCCTGATCGCCGGATACTACGGCGGCTGGTTCGACTCCGTCTCCTCCTGGCTCACCGGCCTGATGATGGCACTTCCCGGCATGGTGGTACTGCTCGCGGCCCGCGCCGTGCTGGGCCCGTCCATGTGGCTGTCCATGATGATCTTCGGCGTGCTGCTCTCACCGGCCTTCTTCCGGCTGGTCTACGCCTCTGTCACCGCTGTCCGCAACGAACTCTATGTGGACGCCGCACGGGTCGCCGGGCTCAGCGACTTCCGGATCATCGGCCGCCACATCCTGGCCGTGGTCCGGGCCCCTGTCATCATCCAGTCCGCAATGGTCCTGGGCATCGCCATCGCGATCCAGGCGGGCCTTGAG
The DNA here is from genome assembly GCF_054511035.1 of Pseudarthrobacter sp. MDT1-22. Lineage (NCBI taxonomy): Bacteria > Bacillati > Actinomycetota > Actinomycetes > Micrococcales > Micrococcaceae > Pseudarthrobacter > Pseudarthrobacter sp. MDT1-22. Next base: position 146,703 of record NZ_JBTNDK010000010.1, read on the forward strand.
TTCCTGGGCCTGGGGGACCGGAACATCCCCACCTGGGGCAGCATGCTCAACGACGGCTTCATCAACATCTTCAAAGCCCCCACCCTTGTCCTGTGGCCCGCCCTGATCATCGGCCTGGTCTGCATCGCCCTGACGATGCTCGCCAACGCGATGCGCGATGAACTGGAACGCAGCAGCGGCCCGGTCAAGAAGAGCCGCAAAGCTGCAGCTACTGCCGCCATCGCCGAGGCCGAGGGCGCCGCTGAGAAGCGCGGTGCAGCCGCCTTCGTCCATCCCGAAGATCCCGCCGGTGCAGACAACAGCAACGCCGGGGAGCTGCTGCTGGAAGTTACCGATCTTGGCGTCGGCTACGACCAGCCGGACGGTTCCACCACCCACGTGGTGAACCATGTGGGCCTGACCGTCCGCCGCGGCGAAGTCCACGGCCTGGTGGGCGAATCCGGTTCCGGGAAGACGCAGACCGCCTTCTCCATCCTCCGGCTCCTGCCGCAGGGCGGACGCATCACCGGCGGCTCCATCTTCTTCGAAGGCAAGGACCTGGCGCACCTGACCGAGAAGGAAATGACCAAGGTCCGCGGGCAGCGTATCGCCTATATCCCGCAGGAACCGATGTCCAATCTGGACGGCGCGTTCACCATCGGCAGCCAGCTGATGGAACCCATGCGGGTCTGCCTGGGAATCTCCAAGGCCGAAGCCCGCGCCCGCGCCCTGGCGCTGCTGGCCAAGGTCGGCATTCCCAACCCGGAACGCACCTTTGGCGCCTACCCGCACCAGATCTCCGGAGGCATGGCCCAGCGCGTCCTGATCGCCGGCGCCGTCTCCTGCGAACCGGACCTGCTGATCGCGGACGAACCCACCACCGCTTTGGATGTCACAGTGCAGGCCGAAGTCCTGAACCTGCTCCGCGAACTCCAGGACGAACTGAACATGGGCGTGATCCTGGTGACCCACAACTTCGGCGTGGTGGCGGACCTCTGCGACCGCGTCTCCGTGATGCAGAGCGGCCGTGTGGTGGAAACCGGCCCCGTCCGCGCCATCTTCAACAACGCCCAACACCCCTACACCCGCCAGCTGCTCGACGCAATACTCGAAGACACGGCCCCACGCGGGCAGTACACCACCGCCGGACAGAACGCCGGTGGTGTGATCCCGTCCGGGGAGCCCAAGGAACTGAAAGGAGTGACGCCATGACCGACACCCTGCTCGACGTCAAGGACGTCGTCGTCGAATACCCCCTCAAGGGCTTCCGGAAAGAACCGTTCAAGGCCCTCAAAGGTGTTTCGCTGGACATCCGGCCCGGCGAGACTGTGGGCCTGGTGGGGGAATCCGGCTCCGGCAAGACCACCCTGGGCCGCGCTGTGCTGGGCCTGGCACCGGTCACCGGGGGCAGCATTAGGTACGGCGGCCAGGAGATTTCGAAGGCCACCCGCGCCCAGCGCAAAGAACTCAGCCACGAGATCCAGGTGGTCTTCCAGGACCCTTACACCTCGCTGAACCCGTCCATGACCATCGAGCAGATCCTCACCGAACCGCTCACCGTACGCAAAGTCGAACGCCAGACGGCCAACAAGCGCATCGCGGAGCTCCTGGACCAGGTCCGGCTGCCGCACGGCGCCGCGCATCGGCTGCCGCGTGAATTCTCCGGCGGTCAGCGCCAGCGCGTCGCTATTGCCCGGGCCCTGGCACTGGACCCCAAGCTGATCGTCTGCGACGAACCCGTCTCCGCCCTGGACCTCTCCACCCAGGCCCGCGTGATGGAACTGTTCATCGAAATTCAGGAGCGCACCGGCGTCGCCTACCTCTTTGTCTCCCACGACCTCGCCGTCGTCCGTCACCTAAGCCACCGCGTGGCCGTGATGTACCACGGTGAGATCGTGGAATGGGGCGAGGGCGAGCAGGTCACCGGAGCACCCGAACACCCCTACACACAGCGGCTGTTTATGGCCGCCCCGATTCCCGATCCCGACCGGCAGGCCCAGCACCGCGCAGACAGGCTCCGGCTCCTGGACCTCCAGCACCAGCAGGACGTCCAGGCCGGCGTCGCCTGACCTTTAACAGCACAAGCATCAGTACATCCCCCGCAGGAACAGCCAAGAAAGCCACCATGGAACTTCTCTCCACCGCACCCAACACTGACCAAAGCACCGACGCACGACTGAAGTCGCTCCTGGCTAAGCTGACGCTTGTGGAGAAGGTCCAGCTGCTGACCGGCCGCGACTTCTGGACCACCTGGCCCATCGAGAAGATCGGCCTGCGCCGCATGCTCTTCTCCGATGGCCCCACCGGGGTCCGTGGCGAGGTCTGGGACGAACGCCAGCCCTCCATGAACTTCCCCTCCGCCGCAGCCATCAGTTCCACCTGGGACCCCGCCATCGCGGACCGGCTCGGCGCCGCGTCCGCCGTCGAGGCCCGCCGCAAGGGCGTCGACGTCGTACTCGGTCCCACTATCAACCTGCACCGCTCACCCCTGGGCGGCCGGCACTTTGAGGCATTCAGCGAAGACCCCGTCCTCACGGCCGACCTCGCCGCGGCCTACGTCTCCGGCGTGCAGCGCAACGGCGTGGGCGCCACCCCGAAGCACTACATTGCCAACGATTCCGAAACCGACCGCTTCACCGTGGACGTCAAGGTGGGGGACCGGCCGCTGCGGGAGCTGTACCTGCTCGCGTTCGAAAAGGCCATTGTTGAATCCAAAGCCTGGCTGGTAATGAGCGCCTACAACTCCATCAACGGCGCCACCGCCACCGAAAACGAGCTGCTGGAAACCCCGCTGAACAGCGAATGGGGCTTCGACGGCGTCGTCATCAGTGACTGGACCGCTGTGCGCAGTATCAATTCCGCCAACGCCTCACAGGACCTGGCAATGCCCGGCCCCGACGGCCCCTGGGGCGAAGCCCTGGTGGTAGCCGTCAAAGCGGGCCAGGTCCCCGAAGCAGCCATCGACCGCAAGGTGCTGCGGATCCTGCAGCTCGCGGCCCGCGTCGGCGCGCTGGAGGGCTTCGACGCCGTCCAAGCCGAACCGGCGGACCGGGAGGACCCCATCGCGTTCGCCCGCGAGGTCTCCGCAGCCGGCACCGTGATGGTGAAGAACGACGGCGTGCTGCCGCTGGACCCAGCCTCCGTCAAGACGGTTGCGGTGATCGGCCACAACGCCCGTTACGCCCGCACCCAGGGCGGCGGCTCCGCCACCGTCATCCCCGAGAAGATCGTCACCCCGCTCGACGGAATCCGGGCAGCCTTCGGCTCAGACAACGTCACGTACAGTGTTGGCGCCGTGGTGCAGGAAGGCATCGCCGAGCTGCCGCTGGAACAGCTCACCAACCCCGTCACCGGAACCCCGGGCGTACGGGTCCGCTTCCTGGACGCGAACGGCGAGGAGGTCTTCGCCGAGGACCGCCGCTCCACCGCCCTGGTCTGGTTCGGCGGTGACGCACCCATCTCCGCGTCCTCCATGGTCCAGTTCCACACCATCTACACACCGGACGAAACGGGTACGGTCCGGCTGGGCTTCTCCACCGTGGGCCATGGCCGCATCTTCGTCAATGGAATCCTCGCGCACGAAGCGACGGTCGAAGCGGTAGGAACGGATTTGGGGGCCGCGTTGCTAGCCCCGCCCGCGGTTTCGGTGCCGGTGAAGGTGTGTGAGGGTGTCCCGATGCAACTCCGTGTGGAGCTCACGACGGACAGCGTCGGCGCATTATCCAATACGCTCGGAATCACCATCGGTGTCGAAGCTTACGACGCCGACCCCGACGCACTCATCACCAAGGCGGTGGAGGCGGCCCGCACAGCCGAGATCGCCGTCGTCGTGGTGGGCACCAACTCCCGCGTCGAATCCGAAGGCTACGACCGGACCTCCCTGGACCTGCCCGGCCTGCAGGACCGCCTGGTGCACGCCGTCGCCGCCGCCAACCCCCGCACCATCGTGATCGTGAACTCCGGCTCACCGGTCCTGCTGCCCTGGCGCGACGAGGTCGCAGCACTCCTGATCGGCTACTTCGGCGGCCAGGAATTCGGCCACGCCCTCACCGACATCCTCACCGGCGCCACCGAACCCGGCGGCCGGCTGCCCACCACCTGGCCTGCCACCCAGGAGGACGTGCCAGTCCTCAATGTCACCCCGGCCGCGGACGGGACGCTGACCTACGATGAAGGCATCCACATCGGCTACCGCGCCTGGCTCAAAGCCGGCACCACCCCGGCCTACGAGTTCGGCTACGGCCTCGGATACACCACCTGGACCACCGACAGCGTGGACGCACCCGCAGAAACGACCCCCGGCGCCGTCGTGCCCCTCAGCGTTGCCCTGACCAACACTGGGGCACGCGCCGGCAAAAACGTGGTCCAAGTCTACGCCGAAAATCCCGGCTCCGCCGTCGACCGCCCCGTCCGCTGGCTCATCGCCTCCACCCCCATCTGGGCCGAACCCGGCGAAACAGTGACCAGCGTGCTGGACGTCCCCACCCGGCTTCTGGCCTACTGGGACAACGGCTGGACCTACGAACCCGGCGACTACACACTCCGCATCGGCACCTCAGTCAGCGAACTTCCGCTGCAGGCCACGCTGGAACTGGTCCAAAACTAGCTCCTGCTCAAGGAAGGAAAAGACGAGACAGATGCCCGAGACAGGCACGCAAAATTCAAGTACGTCGATCGCCAGTCAGCTGATTCGCGAGTTGGAGCTGAATGGCCCCCTCCCTGATCCTCGAACTGACACGGACCACCAGTCGCTTGTGTCCATATACCCCGAGCTTGGCGCAATATCGGCAGTCGATATTACTGTCCCGACTCCGGAAGGAGGAGTTCCGGGACGTCTGTACCGAGCTCCCGGCGAGGCCCTTGCGGGCTTAGCCTGGGTGCACGGCGGCGCCTTCATCGCCGGAGACCTGGACATGCCCGAGGCTCACTGGGTGAGCTTGTACCTGGCGTCCCACGGCATTTCGGTTCTGTCACTTGACTATCGCAAGGCCCTTCACGGTTTGAAGTACCCCGCACCGTCGAATGATGTGCGGGCCGGGTGGCTGTGGGCCACTGAAAATCTCAGCGAGTTAGGATTGGCAACTGCTGATGACCTTCACCTCGGCGGCGCCAGCGCCGGGGCTGCGCTGACTGCCGCACTCACCGGACGGCTCAGGGATGATGCCGGGCAGATGCCGGCATCATTGCTGCTCGCCTATCCTCTCGTCCATGCCGAAATTCCGGCACTCAGCGAGGAACTTGGAAAGAAGATGGACGGCATTCCTGCTGAGCTCGCATTTGGGCCGGACTTCATCCACGACATCAATCTCAACTTCGCCGGCAGCGAAGACAGTTTCCGAGACCCCCACGCATTTGCCGGAGGGGGAGACCTCCACGGTTTTCCTCCTGTATACATCATCAATTCCGAGGCCGATACGCTTCGCGCTTCCGGAGAACTTTTTGCGGCCCAACTGGAGGCTGCCGGAGTGCCAGTCCGGATGGAGATGGAACCCGGCAGTATGCACGGACACTTGGACCACCCTCATTCACTGCCGGCCAGAAGCTCTGTTGAGAGGATGCTCCTCTGGCTCCGCAGCGACCGGTGCCGCGAACAGGGTCCAATCGTTGGCACAGTGCAGAACTAGAGAAAGGGCTTCAACGATGTCAGCCGTCACGGTTCCCACGCATAACCATTCCACAGGCACCACCGCTCCCGGGTTCGAGGACGTACGCGCGGAATTTGACGGCTACCTGGCCGACGACCCTAATTACAGCGCGCAGTTGGCCGTCTTTTGGAAAGGGCAGCTGGTAGTGGATCTTGCCGGAGGGGACGGGCTAAGGAACGACAACCTCATGGGAACCTTCTCCGCAACAAAAGGCGTGGCAGCGATTGCATTGGGCACTTTGATCAGATCCGGGGAACTCGACCTGGATCAGACTGTGGTCCACTATTGGCCGGAGTTTGGTGCCCGCGGGAAGGCCACGATCCTTATCCGGGAGCTTCTATCGCACCAGGCGGGGCTTATCAATGTAGACGGGGGACTAGAGACTGCGGACATACTGGACTCGCGTCGCGCTGCACCGAAGCTTGCGGGGCAGCGGCCATATTGGCGCCCGGGGACAGCGTTCGGCTACCACGGACTCACGATAGGAACCTTCATGGAGGAACTGGTGAGGCGCATTACTGGCCAGTCCCTGCAAGAACTCTATGAGGACAGCATCCGGGCACCCCGCGGCATCGACTTCTGGCTCGCACTGCCGCCGTCACAGGAGGACCGGTTCGAAGCGCTACGTCCCGCGCATCCCTCCGCCGAACAGCTGGCAATGATCAGCCAAAGTCCGACGGCGCCGGACGGTCTGGGCGCCCTGATGTTCAATGGGGTCAACAATCTCATACCACCGAACCTCGGACCCTACTCACCCAATCTGCGGGAAGTACGGGCCGCCGGACCCGCCGCCCTTGGCGGCATCGGATCGGCGAGGGGGCTCGCGCAGGTTTATGCCGCGGCTATTGGACTGCTGGGGGAGGCTCTCCTTGACCCCGATACTGTCGCAGAGATGGGACAGCAGCAGGTGTGGGGAGTCGATCGTGTCCTGAATTTCCCGACGGCGTTTGGGGTTGTTTTCATGAAGCCTCATCCCGGCAGTGATTTTGGCAGCTTCCGGGCCTTTGGCCACGATGGAGCAGGCGGAGCGCTGGGGTACGCTGACCCGCTTTACGATCTGAGCTTTGGTTACATCCCGCTTCAAATGCAACTTCCTGGCGGGGCGGATACGAGGGCGCTGCATCTTTCGCAGACCGTGCGAACTGCCATACGCCAAAGCTAATGGCACGGGT